>JAYTHH010000358.1:0-28545 GCA_043732745.1 Rhodospirillales bacterium | reverse complement strand
ACATGCAAGCGGAACCGCATTTTGGCGTCGCGCGGCATTGAGCCTGCGCACGAGGTCATGCGGCAGGAACGGCGTGTCTGTCGCCACACTCAGCAAATCCTCGAAACCGTTGTCCGCCGCCCAGCGCATCCCTGCGAGAATGCCAGCCAGCGGACCAGGCAAATCCGGCAGTGGATCGGCCACGACCGGCAGACCCCAGCCGGCGAACCTCAAGATATCGCCGTTGGCGTTCAGCACCATGCCACCCACCTGGGGCGCCACGCGCGCGATCACGTGGTCGAGCAAAGTCTTGCCGCCCAGCCAGCGCAACGGCTTGTCAGGCCCCTGCCCGTCCACCGCCATACGGCTGCCCTGCCCGCCCGCCAGCAGAACGGCAGCCACCGTCATGTCCACGCCCATTGCAACAAACTCCCAAAACGTGAATATCCACGCCGTAAACCGCGTGGCCATAAGGCCCGCTGCCGAGGAAACACGCCATGACCCTCTTTTCACGCCGCACGCTTCTCGCGACCAGCGCCGCCCTGCCGTTGGTCGCGATCAATCGCCGCCCGGCCTATGCCGCAGAGTTCTCCTATAAATATGCTCACAACACCGCCGTGACGCATCCGCTGCACATCCGCACCACCGAAGCCGCCGCGCGGGTGAAGGAGGCCACGTCCGGCCGCGTCGAGATCACCGTGTTCCCGAACAGCCAGCTCGGCTCGGACACCGACACGCTGAGCCAGCTCCGCTCCGGCGCGGTCGAGATGTTCACCCTCTCCGGCCTTATTCTATCGACTCTGGTGCCGGTCGCCGCCATCAACGGCATCGGCTTCGCCTTTAAGGATTACGACCAGGTCTGGCCGGCGATGGACGGAAAACTGGGTGCGCTGGTCCGGTCAGAGATCGCCAAGCGCGGGCTGTATGCGTTCGAGAAGCAGTACGACAACGGCTATCGCCAGATCACCTCGGCCACCAAGCCGATCAAAACTCCAGAAGACCTGCGCGGCTTCAAGATCCGCGTGCCGGTGTCCCCGCTGTGGACCGGCATGTTCACCGCGTTCGGCGCCTCCCCCACGTCGATCAACTTCTCCGAGGTGTATTCCGCGCTGCAGACCAAGATCGTCGACGGCCAGGAGAACCCTCTTGCGATCATCGACTCGGGCAAGCTCTACGAGGTGCAGAAATACCTCAGCGTGACCAACCACATGTGGGATGGGTTCTGGTTCCTGGCCAACAAGAAGGCGATGGACGCGCTGCCGCCGGCTGACCGTGTGATCGTGGAGCGCGAGTTCAACCGCAGCGCCATCGACGAGCGGCGTGACATTGCCGGCCTGAACACCTCGCTCAAGGCCACATTGTCGGCCAAGGGGCTGGCGTTCAGCGATGTTGATCCCGCCGCGTTCCGTGCCGCGCTAAAATCCGCCGGGTTCTACAGCGAATGGCGCGGCAAGTTCGGCGCCGAGGCCTGGAACACACTCGAAGCTTCGGTCGGCTCGCTGGCTTGAACCGGATCGAGCCTATTCTCCGCCGTCTGGTCGAGTGGCCGACGGCGGCGCTGGTGGTCGTCGAGATGGTTGTCCTGTTCACCGGGGTGTTCAGCCGCTTCGTGCTGCACAGCCCGGTGACGTGGTCGGACGAGCTGGCCTCCATCCTGTTCCTATGGCTGGCGATGCTGGGCGCGGTGATCGCCTTGCAGCGCGGCGAGCATATGCGGCTGACCGCCATCGTGGGCCGGCTGTCCCCACCATGGCGTGCTCGGGCGGAGGCGCTGGCGGTGGCGGCGCCAGCCTTGTTTTTGATCGTGCTGCTGCCCTGGGCCCGCGAATATGCGGCTGACGAATGGTATATCGAGACGCCGGCACTCGGCTGGTCCAACGTGGTGCGCGCCGCGGCCATCCCGGTGGGAATCGGCCTGATGTTGGTCACCTGCGTCCTCAGACTGGCGCGGCTCAGCTGGCGCGACGTGGCGTTCGCGGTGGCCGGCATGCTGCTGGTGGCGCTGGCGATGCGTCTCGGGGCACCCTGGCTGAAGGGGATCGGCAACTGGAACCTCGTGGTTTTCTTCGTGGTGCTGCTGTTCGCCGGCGTGCTGATGGGCGTGCCGATCGGATTCGCCTTCGGCACCGCCACCCTCGCCTTCCTGTCCACCGTCACCCGCGTGCCGCTCACCATCTTGGTCAGCCGGATGGACGAGGGCATGAGCAGCCTGGTGCTGCTGGCGGTGCCGCTGTTCGTGTTCTTGGGTTTGCTGATCGAGATGACCGGCATGGCGCGCGCCATGGTGGCGGCACTCGCCTCCCTGCTCGGCCATGTCCGCGGCGGACTGTCCTATGTGCTGCTGGGCGCGATGTACCTCGTCAGCGGCATTTCAGGCTCCAAGGCCGCCGACATGGCGGCCGTGGCACCTGTGCTGTTCCCCGAGATGAAGGCCCGCGGCGCCGATGAGGGGGAGCTGGTGGCCCTTCTGTCGGCCTCGGGCGCCATGACCGAGACGATCCCGCCTTCCCTGGTGCTGATCACCATCGGCTCGGTCACGGGCGTGTCGATCGCAGCGCTGTTCACCGGCGGATTGCTGCCGGGCCTGGTGCTGGCGGTGGTGCTGGCGGGCGTTGCACGCTGGCGGGCCGGATCGGACATCCGCGGCGTGAAGGCCCCACATTCTGAGATTCTGCGCCGCTTCGCCTATGCGATACCGGCGCTGCTGCTACCCTTCGTCATTCGCACCGCCGTGGTGCGCGGCGTCGCCACCGCCACCGAGGTTTCCACCATCGGCGTGGTCTATTCGGTGCTGGCGGGACTGTTCTTCTACCGCCAGTTCCCGTGGCGCCGGCTGTATCCGATGCTGGTCGACACCGCGTGCCTGTCCGGCGCCATCCTGTTCATCATCGGCACCGCCACCGGCATGGCCTGGGCGCTGACGCAGTCAGGGTTTTCCAGGCAACTGGCGACGGCGATGGCCTCGGTGCCGGGCGGCGGATTCGGCTTCCTGCTGATCTCAATTGTGGCGTTCGTGATTCTCGGCAGCGTGTTGGAGGGGATTCCGGCCATCGTGCTGTTCGGCCCGCTGCTGTTCCCGATCGCGCGCAATGTGGGGGTCAACGAGGTGCATTACGCGATGGTGGTTATCCTTGCGATGGGCATCGGCCTGTTCGCCCCACCAATGGGAGTGGGCTATTACGCCGCCTGCGCCATCGGCCGGGTGTCGCCGGATGCCGGCATGCGGCGAATCTGGCCATATATGGCGGCCCTGCTGGTGGGGCTGCTGGTGGTGGCCGCGGTGCCGTGGATCTCGACGGGGTTCCTGTGAGGCCCCGGGTTGCGGCCCCACCGACGTGACGCCATCTATCACACTCGGTCAGAACAGTATCGGGTTGGAGAGAGCGTAATGGAACAGGCGACATTGGGCGGTGGCTGCTTCTGGTGCCTGGAGGCCGTGTATCTGGGCCTGCGCGGCGTGTCGGCCGTGAAATCCGGCTATGCAGCGGGCCACGTCGATAATCCCACTTATGCCCAGGTCTGCGGCAAGAAGACCGGCCATGCCGAGGTGGTGCAGATCACCTTCGACCCTGCGGTAATTTCGTATGATGATCTTTTGCGGGTTTTCTTCACCATCCACGACCCCACCACGCAGGATCGCCAGGGCGCCGATGTCGGGCCGCAATACCGCTCCATCATCCTTACCCATTCGGATGCGCAGGCCGAGAGCGCGCGGCGCGTGATGGCGGAAATCGTGGCGCAGGACGTCTGGAGCGGCAAGCTCGTCACCCAGCTTGAATCGCTGGTGAAATTCTGGCCGGCAGAAGCGGAGCATGACGACTACTTCAACCGCAATCCCGGCAGCGGCTATTGCCGCGCGGTTGTAGCGCCGAAGGTGCAGAAATTCCGCAAGAGTTTTGCCGACCGACTGAAGGCATAGCGGGCAGGAACTAGTCTTGCCGACAAAGGTTGAACCGGCAGTACCGCGGCTCAATTTTTGTAAGGGTTTCCGCCATTGTTCATTCTCACCTGGCTCATTCTTGGCCTGATTTCCGGCTTCATCGCGAGCAAGATCGTCAACAGGTCCGGTGACGGCATGATCCTCGATATCGCGCTCGGGGTCGTCGGCGCCTTCGTGGGGGGTTTTCTGTTCACAGAGTTCGGCGCCGTGCCGGTGACCGGATTCAACATCTACAGCATGTTCGTGGCCGTGATCGGCGCGGTGGTGGTGCTGGTGATCTATCATGCCGTGGCGGGTCGTCGTTCGATCTGAACGAGTGGAGTTCGGCCGGGTTGAAGGCGGCTGCGGCTCTCCCCACTGCCTTTCGCTATACAGACCGAGGCCATCGAGAAACTGCTAAAATTCTGGCTGTGCGTGAAGCTGGTGGTCCAATGGCTTGCGCTGGCCGCACGCTACCGAAGTCAGACGCTGCCATCGGTGGTGCACACCTGGGTCGCCCGGCCCGTCACAGTGCTGCCGGGACAGAACATCGCTGCGGTTTTCCCTGGCGCACGCGTGGTGGCGCCAGTCCGTGCTGACGCGTGGCTATCCCGCGTCCATCTGATCGGCGAGCAGGCACGCCACCGGCCAGGCGCCGCCACGATTTTGCAGCGCCGGCAGTTCTTCCGCGCACCGTGCGATCGCCACCGGGCAGCGGGGGTGGAACGTGCAGCCTGACGGCGGCGCCAAAGGGCTTGGTAACTCGCCTCTCACGGCAGCCTCGCCGCGCAGCAGACGCGGCGTCATCTGTGGCACCGCGCGAATCAGCGCTTGCGTGTAGGGATGGCGCGGATTGGCAAAAATATCGGCGACCTTCCCGGTCTCGACCACGCGGCCGAGATACATCACCGCCACGCGATGGGCCATGTAACGCACGAGCCGCAGATCATGGGTGATGAACACCAGGGTCAGCCCGAGGCGCTGCTGCAATTCCATGAACAGATTGACGATCTGCGCCTGCACGGACACGTCAAGCGCCGAGACCGGCTCGTCGGCGATGATCAGCCGTGGCTCGACCGACAGCGCGCGGGCGATGCCGATGCGCTGGCGCTGGCCGCCCGAGAACTCATGCGGATAACGCGGCCCCGCCGTGGCCGGAAGCTGCACGAGATCGAGAAGCTGCAAGACCCTGGCTGGGATTTCGACGTCCGGCACAATCCGGTGGACTCGCAACGCCTCTGTCAACGTGGCGGCCACTGTCATACGCGGATTGAGCGAGGCATAGGGGTCCTGGAAGACCATCTGAACGGCGCGATTGAATTTTCGCCGTGCTGCTCCGTCCAGCGCCAGAATGTCCTGGCCGTCGAATACGATGCGACCGGCATCCGGCTCGATCAGCCGCACCATGCAGCGCGCCAGGGTGGATTTGCCGCAGCCGGACTCTCCCACGATGCCCAATGTCTCGCCCGGCCGCACCTGCAGGCTGACGCCGGACAACGCATGGACAACCGGTCGCGGCCTGCGGGCGACCATGTCCAGCAATCCGCGCGATCCCGGGAACCTGCGTTCCAGGCCCACGACTTCAAGCAGCGCCGTCATAGCCGCTCGCGCCCGTAGCAGGCGAACGCCCTGGTGTCCTCGCGCAGCAAAGGCGGCCGCGTGGTCGCGCACAGCTTTTCGCTCACGGTGCAACGCGGGGTAAACGCGCATCCCGGTGCGGGCGCATCCAGACGCGGCGCCATGCCGGGGATCGGGACCAGTTTTTCGCCCGCGCCGTCGGTTCCGGGCATCGCCCGCAGCAACGCCTGGGTGTAGGCGTGGTTGGGCCGCGCGAACACCTCCATCGTGGGTCCCCATTCGCACACGCGCCCGGCATACATCACCACAACCTTGGTGCAGGTTTCGGCGACCACGCCGAGATCGTGCGTGACCAGCAGCAGCGCCATGCCAAGTTCGTCCTTCAGGCGCAACAGCAGGCGCAGGATCTGGTCCTGGATCGTCACGTCGAGCGCCGTGGTCGGCTCGTCCGCCAGCAGCAAGGCGGGCTGTGCCGCGAGTGCTATGGCGATCATGGCGCGCTGGCGCATGCCGCCGGAGAATTCATGCGGGTATTGGCCAAGCCTGATGGCCCCCGCGGCGATGCCGACCTGGTCCAGCAACTCCAACGCCCGCCTGCGCCGCGCGGTGCGGTCGAGCCCGGTGTGGGCGACCAGCGATTCGTCGATCTGCAGGCCGATCGGCAGCACCGGATTGAGCGCCGCCATCGGTTCCTGAAACACGATGCCGATCTGGCCGCCGCGAATGGGCCGCAACGTGGCCTCGCTCATCGCCAGCAGGTCCCTGCCCCGCCATGCGACCGCGCCGGTGATCGTGGCGTTGGCGTGCAGCAGCCTCGCGATGGCGCGCAAGGTGACCGACTTGCCGGAGCCGCTTTCACCGACCAGCCCCACCACCTCGCCGGCGCCGACATCGAGATCGACGCCATCGACGGCATGGATCGGGCCGGATTTGGTGTTGAACACCACACGAAGATCGCGCACAGCCAAGCTCATCGCTTCACGTCCAGCAGCGCCGCCAAGCCATCACCGGCCAGCGAGAAGCCCAAGCCCGCCAACACGATGGCGATGCCGGGCGCGAGGCTGATCCAGGGTGCCGTGGTGAAGAAGTTCTTGCCGTCGGCGATCAGCACGCCCCATTCGGCCTCCGGCGGCTGCGCGCCCAGGCCGAGATAGCCGAGCGACGAGCCGAGCAGGATGGCCAGCGCCATGTCCGTCACTGCATAGACCAGCACCGGCCTGATCGCATTGGGCAGCACATGACGAAAAAGGATGCGGCCCGTGCTGTAGCCGAGCACGCGGCCGGCAGCGACATAGTCGGCCGATGTCTGCACCCGCACCTCGCCGCGCATCAATCGCGCATAGACCACCCAGCCGACGCAGGCCACTGCGATATACATGTTGATCAGCCCCGGCCCGAGCACCGCCACCACGGCGATGATCAGCACCAGGAACGGAAAGGTCACGACCAGATCGGCAAGCCTGCCGAACACCGTATCCGCGACGCCACCGAACCAGCCCACCATCAGGCCGATCAGACTGCCGATCAGCAATGGGCCGAGCATGGCGAACATCGCGATCTGCAGATCGACGCGCGCGGCCGCGATGGTGCGGCTGAGGATGTCGCGCCCGAACTGGTCGGTGCCGAACACATGGGCGGTCGATGGCGGCGCCATCAGCGCGGTGAAATCGAATTCCAGCGGATCGTAAGGCGTGAACCAGCCAGGCACCGCGGCGAAGGTCAGCATTACGGCCAACAGGAAACATCCTGCCGCCAGCGGAATCTTTGCCCTCATCGTCCCACGCGCGGATCAAGCCACATGTGCACAATATCCGTCACCAGAAACGCCAGCGAGACCAGTACCGCCAGCACCAGGGTCAGCGCCTGGATGACCGGATAGTCGCGCGCGAAAATGCTGTCCACCATCAGGCGTCCGACGCCGGGCACGGCGAACACGCTCTCGGTGATGACGGCGCCGCCCAGCAGCGAGCCGACATGCAAGCCCACCAAGGTGACGGTCGCGATCAACGCGTTGCGCAGCACGTGCCGACCCAGGATCAAACCGGGCCGCAACCCCTTGGAGCGGGCGAAATCGACGAACTCCGCCGTCAGAACCAGCAGGATCGCGCTGCGCAGGCTGCGCATCAGAATGGCGGCGAAGCTGAACGCCAGGGTCAGCGCCGGAAGGAACAAATACCACAGATGCTCCAGCCAGCCTTCGCCATAGCCACCCACCGGAAACAGCCTGGCGCGAGCGGCCAGTCCCGTGAGCAGCAGCAGCCCCACATAGAAAACCGGCGTGGATAGGCCGACCTGGAACACGCCACGGATCACCAGATCAGGCCAGCGGTTTTCCCGCAGGGCCGCGATGAACGCCAGCGGCACAGCGATCATAATGGCCAGGATCATCGCAAACCCTGTCAGCATCAAGGTCGCCGGCAGGCGGTCCGCGATCAGCCGCGTCACCGGTACGCGATAGGAAATCGAATCGCCCAACTGCCCATGCAGGATGCCGGACAGAAACCCCACCAACTGGGACAGGATCGACCGATCCAGCCCCAGTTGCGCGGTCAGCCTTGCAATGGTGGCGTCACTGGCGCGATCGCCCAGCACGGCCGACACCGGATCCCCCGGCAGCAGCCGCGCCAGCACGAACACCAAGACACCGATCAGCAGAAAAGTGGGGACGATCTGCGCCAATCGCCCCAGCAGCCAAGTCCCTCTGTTCACGTTCCTTTGGTCACTTCGTCACATACGCCGCTTCGAAAAGATTGTTGCCGAGCGGGATCTGCACGAAGCCTTCGGCATTCTTGCGGAACGCCACGGCGTAGGGGGTTTCGAACAGGAACAGGATCGGTGCCTGCGCGGCATACACCTCCTGGATCTCCTTGTACTGCGCGGCACGTTTGGCAGGATCGATCTCTTCCAGGCTCGCCTTGTAAAGCGCGTCGATCCGGTCGTTCTGAAACCCCGTGTGCAGGCTTCCGATGTTCGGGAAATACGCGAAATACGAGGTGATCTGGCCGGGATCGGCGATGTCGTTGGTCCAGGCCGACGTGCGCATGGCGAAATCCTCGGCGCGGTAGCGCTTGGTGAGGGACGCGTTGTCCAGCGGCTCCAGCTTCAGCTTCACCCCCACCGCCGCCCACATCTGCTGCACGGCGGTTGCGATGTTGAGCTGGTCCTGGTTGCCGGACACCAGCATCGTCGAGGTCTCGAAGCCCTGGGCAAAACCGGCCTCGGCCAGCAGTGCCTTCGCCTTCGCCACGTCCACCTTGTAAAGGTCCTGCTTGAAGTAAAGCGGCGTGGTGCGGCTCATGAACGAGGTCATGGGAACGCCCTGGCCCTGCGCCACGATGGCGATCATGGCGTCCTTGTTGACGGCATAGTTCAGCGCCTGGCGCACCTTCACGTTAGACAGCGGGTTGGGCGAGCCGTCCTTCAGCTTGGGCCTGTTGTTCATCGACATATAAACCACGCGGGTGGACGGCCACAGCTCCATGCGGATGTTGGGGTCGGCCTGCAATTCCTTCACCCGCGTCAGCGGCACCAGTTCGGTGCCTTGAAGCTCGCCGGCCTTCAGCTTCAAAAGCCGTGTGCTGTCATCCTTGACGATCTGGAATTCCAGCTCGTCGAGATAGGGCAATGCCTGGCCGTCGGCGCCCTTCTTCCAATAATGCGGGTTGCGCACCAGCTTCATCGAAATTTCGCGCTTCCACTCCGACAGCAGGAAAGGCCCGGTGCCAACAGGCTTCTCGGCAAAGGCCTTGGCCTTCTCCTCATCCGTCGCACCGGCCGCGGCCTCGAACAGCTTCTGCGGCAGGATGGCGGTGTTGAACGTGGCCAACGCCGCGAGAATGGTCGGGTCAGGCGTCTTCAACGTCAGCGTGACGGTTGTGGGGTTGGTGACCGCCACGTCCGCGATCGAGCTCACCAGATCGCCCCACGGCCCAAGCTTGGGATTGCGCGCACGGTCGAGGGACCATTGCACATCGGACGCTTCCATCGGCGTGCCATTGGCGAACTTCACGCCCTCACGCAAGGTCAGCACAACCTTCTTGCCGCCATCCTCCAGCACCCATTTGGTCGCCAACCCCGGCTGCACGCCGGTGCCGTCAGCGGTCGGCTGCAGCAGCGTGTCATAGAGATTTGTCATCACCCAGATGTCGACATTGGCGTCGTTCAGAACCGGGTCGAGGAACAGGCTGTCGGCATACCGCCCAAAGATCATCTTGCCGCCGCGCACCGGTGCCGCCTTCGCCTCGCTGGACATCCCCAGCATCGGCAGCGCGGTGAAACTTGCCGCCAGTGCCAGGCTGCCACGGCGTGTCAGACCTTTGATCGTTTCCATGAAGCCCCCATTGATGTCGTGATAGTCATGCAAGCGTGATGCCGACTTCGGAGCCTGTCAACGCCCGGCCCTCAGCGCCTGCCACACGCTCTCCGGCGTGGCCGGCATGTCGATCCTGCGCACGCCCATCGGCCAAAGCGCGTCGGCCAAGGCGTTCATCACGGCCGGACTGGCCCCGGCATTGCCGGCCTCGCCGCAGCCCTTCACCCCCAACGGATTGGCGGGCGACGGCGTCGGGCGCAAGATCAGCTCCAGGCTCGGCAGGTCGGAGGCCCGCGGAATTTGATAGTCCATGAACGAGCCGGTCAGCACCTGGCCGTCCTCATCGTGCACCACACGCTCGCACAGCGCCTGCCCGATGCCCTGCACCACGCCGCCTTGCAGCTGCCCTTCGAGCAGCATCGGGTTCAACACCCGCCCGAAATCATGCACCATCGTGTAACGATCAACGGTCCATTCCCCGGTCTCCGGATCGACCTCCACCTCGGCGATGTGGCAGCCGTTCGGAAAGGTCGGGTTGCTCGGCCGGTAGATGCCATCGACGGCCAGTCCCTCCGGCCCTAGCCTCGCGATCACCGCGCTCCATCCCACAACGCGATCGGTGCCCACGACGGCAAACACGCCGTCACGAAATTCCACATCCACCTCCGCCGCCTCCAGCGCATCCGCCGCCAGCGGCTTGGCCTTGCGCACCAGATCGATGCCGGCCTCGGCGATGGCGGCGCCCCCGATGCCCAGCGACGCCGAGCCACCGGTGCCGTAGCCGGACGGAATCCGCGCGGTGTCGCCCTGGACGATATCGATCAGATCGGCGTCCATTCCAAGCTGCGCCGACAGCAACTGCGCAAACGCGGTCTCGTGCCCCTGCCCGTTCGACATCGTGCCAGTCAGCACCGTAAGCCGCCCGTCCCGTCCCATCTCGATCCACGCGCTCTCGGCCCAGCCGCCGGCGACGCGCTCGCAATACTGCGCCATCCCCGCACCGCGAATTTTTCCTCCCGCCTCGGAAGCCGCCCGCCGTGCGCCAAACCCGTCCAGCCCAGCCTGTGCGCAGGCCTCATCCAGCATGCCCGGAAAATCGCCACTGTCGTAGAGCAGGCCAAGCGCGGTGCGAAACGGCCACGCATCCGCCGGCAACAGGTTGCGCCGCCGAAGCTCCACCGCCCCCACGCCGATCTCGCGGGCCGCCTGCTCCACCAGGCGCTCCAGCAGATACACCGATTCCGGCCGCCCGGCGCCGCGATACACCTCGGTCGGCGCGGTGTTGCTGAACACCCCGTCCACAGCCACGCAAATGCAAGGAAACCGATAAACCCCAGCCAGGACCTGCGTGTTCACCGTGGGCGACAACTGCCCCTTCGGCGCCAGATAGGCACCGATGGCGCCGATCACATGCACCCGCAACCCAATGAAGTGCCCCTCGGCGTCCAGCGCCAGCTCACCCACCGTCACGTTGTCGCGCGCCTGATAATCCGACACGAACCCGTCGCCCCGGCCGCCGATCCACGCCACATCACGGCCCAGCAGCCGCGCTGCGTGCAACACCAACGCCTGTTCGGGATACAGCGAGTTCTTGATACCGAAACTGCCACCGACATCGGCGATGCACACACGAACCTTGTCGCGTGGAACCCCGAACACCTCGTCGGCCAGGATATCGCGCAGGAAATGCGGCATCTGTGACCCGGTCAGCAGGGTGAATTGGCCACTCTCTGCGTCGAAGCTGCCAACGGCGCCGCGGTTCTCCAGGCTTGCCACCTGGATGCGCGTGTTAACGACCTCGATCGTCGAGATATGCGCGGCCTGGGCAAAGGCGCGGCCCACCGCCTCAGCGTCGCCGGCCTGCCACGTGAAGCAGAGATTGCCGGGCGCTGCGTCCCACACCTGCGCCGCATCGGACCGGGCGGAGGCCTTGGTGTCCGTCACGCAGGGCAGCACCTCGTAATCCACCATGATCATCTCGGCCGCGTCGTGGGCCTGCGTCTCGGTCTCCGCCACCACCATGGCCACACTGTCGCCCACGAAGCGGACGCGGTCGTGCACCAGCAGCGGATGGCCGGGCCGGTAAAGAAAATCCTGATCCACGGGTGTGCCAGGGAATTTGATCAGCGGGCTGCCCGCGGTGATGCCGCCCAAACCGACGCGGCGAAGATCCGCCCCGGTGATGATGGCAAGCACGCCAGGCATGGCGCGCGCGGCGTCGAGATTGATCCCCTTGATCTCCGCATGCGCATACGGGCTGCGCAGCATCACGGCATGGGCGGCGCCGGCGGGAATCTGGTCGGCGGTGAAATGGCCCTTGCCCGTCAGCAATCGGGAATCTTCCCGGCGCGTGACGCTTTGGCCGAATGCGTTGGCCCCCACTGGCATCACTCCCCGATCGAATGGTAAGGCGCGTGCTTGCACGCAGCCCGGGCCTATGCCCGCATAGCAATCCGAGCATGCAGGAGACTCCGATGCCCCCGCAACGTGCAAACCGCCGATCGTGACCGACGCCATGCTGGTGGCCCAAGGCCTGACCGTAACATTGGGGGCCGAAGACCCTGTCCTGATTCTGGACGGCATTTCGTTCGAACTGGAACGCGGGCGGACGCTGGGCGTGGTCGGCGAAAGCGGCTGCGGCAAGTCGATGACCGCATTGGCGTTGATGGGCCTGGTGCCGGAGCCGCAGCACACCGGCGGCTCTCTACGCCTTGACGGCCGGGACATGCTGGGCCTGCCGGAGGAGCAGCGCAGGCAGTTGCGCGGCAAGCGCCTGGCGATGATCTTCCAGGAGCCGATGACCGCCCTGAACCCCGTGGTCCCCGTCGGCACGCAGATCGCCGAAATGCTCGAAGTGCACGAGAATGCTTCCACCACCTTCGCTCGCCAACGTGCGGTGGACCTGCTAACCCATGTCGGCATCGCCGCCGCCGCCGAGCGTGCGAACGCCTATCCCCACCAGCTCTCCGGCGGCATGCGCCAGCGCGTGATGATCGCCATGGCCATCGCCTGCCGCCCGGAAATCCTGATCGCCGACGAGCCCACCACCGCGCTGGACGTTTCGGTGCAGGCGCAGATCCTCGACCTGCTGCTGGAGCTGCAACGCGACGAGGGCATGGCGATGCTGTTCATCAGCCACAACCTCGGCGTCATCAGCGAAATGTCCGACGAGATCATGGTCATGTATGCCGGCCGCGTCGCCGAACACGGCCCGGCACAGGACGTGCTGGCCCGCGCCGCACACCCCTACACACGTGGCCTGATCGAGACGATCCCCGACATCGCGCATCGCAAAACCCGGTTGCCGGTGATCGAAGGCAACGTGCCCTCGCCGAGGGATCGCGGCCCCGGCTGCGCCTTCGCCTCGCGCTGCCCAGACGTGATCGCCGAATGCCGCCAAGCGGTGCCGCCGTTGCTGGGCGAGCATCACCGTGTCGCATGCATCCGCGCGATGGCCGATGCATGAGCGCCGCCGTGTTGGAGGCAGACGCGCTCACCGTGCGATTCGCCGTCGGCGGCGGCCTATTCAAACCCGCAAGGCAGGTCCAGGCGGTGAGCAGCGTCTCGCTCACCCTGCACGCCGGCGAAACGCTGGCGCTGGTGGGCGAAAGCGGCTCGGGCAAAACAACCTTCGCCCGCGCCATGCTGGGGCTGACAGATGTCACCGAAGGCTCGGTCCGGTTCGACGGTCAGAACGTCGCCGCCATGACCCAAACGGCAAAAAAGGCGATGCGCCGCGCGGTGCAGGTAGTGTTCCAGGACCCGTTCGGCTCGCTCGATCCGCGCCTTTCGGTGGGCGACATCATCGCTGAACCGCTGCGCGTGCACAGTATCGGCACATCGCGGGAACGCGGCGCGCGCGTGGCCGATCTACTGGGGCTGGTCGGACTTTCCCCTGACGCCGCCTCACGCTATCCGCATCAATTCAGCGGCGGCCAGCGCCAGCGCATCGCCATCGCCCGTGCGCTGGCGCCAAAACCGCGCGTCATCATCGCCGACGAACCGCTCTCGGCGCTGGACGTGTCCATCCAGAGCCAGATCCTCAACCTCATGGCCGACCTGCGCGAAGCCACAGGCCTCTCCTATTTCCTGATCAGCCACGACCTCGCCGCCGTCCATCACCTCGCCGACCGCGTGGCGGCGCTCTATCTCGGCCGCGTTGTGGAACTGGCACCGCGGGACGCCCTGTATGAACGTCCGGCCCATCCCTACACCCGCGCCCTGCTCGATTCCGTCCCCCGCATCGGCACCGGCAAGCGCGTGCCAGGCTCGGCGCTGCGCGGCGACATTCCAAACCCGATGAACCCGCCTTCGGGATGCCACTTCCACCCGCGCTGTTCGCGGGCCAGCGCCGTGTGTTCAGACCTGGCCCCGGCACTGTCCGAAATCGTCCCCGGCCATTTCGCCGCCTGCCACCACCCCATCGTATGAGGCCGCCGCGATGATGCGCTTTCTCGCCACCCGCAGCGCCGGCGCACTCATCACGCTGCTGGTGAAATCCTTCATCATCTTCGCCCTGATCGGCCTAATGCCGGGCGACCCGCTGGACATGCTGAGCCAGGCAAACCCCGAGGCCACGCCAGAGGAGATTTCAAACCTGCGCCATATCTACGGCGTCGACCAACCGCTGGGCGCGCGCTACTGGGCCTGGCTGGTCCAGGCGATGCACGGCGATTTCGGCTATTCCCGAATGCAGCACAGGCCGGTGATGGAGATCATCATCGCGGGCCTCGGCAACACGCTGGTGTTGATGGGCATCGCCTTCGTCATCAGCACCGTCATCGCCATCTTCCTCGGCACCATCGCCGCCACACGACGCGGCAGCTGGATGGACCGCGCCATCAACATGCTCGCCTATGCCGGGATCTCGGTGCCCAGCTTCTGGCTGGCGCTCGTGCTGATCTACATCTTTGCCGTCAAACTCGGCTGGCTCCCAGCCGGCGGCATGCCGCATCCCGGCGACGGTGCCACGGGCTGGGCCAGCCATCTGCTGCTGCCGGTCCTGGCCCTCGTCATGGTCGAAATCGGCGGCCTCACCCGCTACGCCCGCGCCGCCATGATCGAGGTTCTCGGCCAGGACTACATCCGAACCGCGCGTGCCAAGGGCATTACCAACAAACGCATGCTGTTCCGCCACGCACTGCGCAACGCCATGATCCCCGTCATCACCATCATCGCCCTCGGCTTCGGCCATCTGTTCTCCGGCGCCCTGCTGATCGAGAACATGTTCGCCTGGCGTGGCATGGGTCGGCTGATCCTGGAAGCCATCATGGGCAACGACTACAACCTCGCCCTCGTCTGCCTGCTGTTCACCACGGCCATGATCCTGGTCGCCAACATCCTCGCCGACCTCGCCTACACCTGGCTCGATCCGCGCATAGCCCTGGGGGGACGCCGCCGATGAGCGCCGCCCTTCTGGCCCGCCCGGTTTCGGTGTGGGCGCTACGTTGGCGCCGGCTCGCCCGCGACAAAGCGGCGCTGCTGGGCCTGGCCGTGCTGGTGCTGCTGGTGGTGCTGTGCCTGTCTTCACCGTTATTCGAACGGCTGCTGGGGGTCAGTGCCAGCGAGACCGATCTGCTGAGCCGGTTCGATCCGCCGCAGGGCAATCATCTGCTCGGCAGCGACGATGCCGGGAGGGACGAGTTCACCCGACTGCTGGCCGGCGGCTGGGTGTCGCTGTCGATCGGGCTGCTCGGCGCCTTGGGGGCGAGCTTCGTCGGCACAATCGTGGGCGCCGTCGCTGGGTATGCGCGGGGCAAGACCGACATGGTGCTGATGCGCATCACCGACGGCATCATCGCTTTGCCCGCCCTGCCGCTGCTGATCATTCTGGCGGCGTTGGATCTGTCCAAGCTCGGCTTCAGCCAGGACTTCATTCGGTCCGGCGCGGCGGGGTATTGGCGCATCGTTGTCATCGTGACGTTGCTGAGCTGGACCGGCGTGGCGCGGCTGGTGCGAGCCAGCACGCTCGCTTTGGCCGAACGCGAATTCGTGCTGGCCGCGCGCGCACAGGGGGCGTCGTCGTGGTGGATTCTGACGGTGCATATCCTGCCGAACGCGGTGTCCCCGGTGATCGTGGCAACAACCTTGGCGATGGGGCGAGTCATTCTGGCCGAGTCCGCCTTGAGCTTTCTCGGCGTGGGCATCCAGCCGCCACAAACAAGCTGGGGCAGCATGTTGACCAATGCGCAGGAGCTGATCGGGAATGCGCCGGAGCTGGCGATCTATCCGGGGCTGCTGATTCTGGTCAGCGTGATCGCCATCAACTTCTTCGGAGACGGCCTGCAGGCGGCGTTCGATCCGCGCAGCGACACGCGTTGATCGCCCGCAAGCGGTAAGGCTGTTCACCCCGGCTCAGCTGCAAGGCTCGCGGCGCAGCCGTACCAGTCCCGCCCAGCCACGCCCGCATCCGGCACCCTGCGATCCGGCAGGGCCGCGGTGCCGGTGCTGACCGACAGCCGGCCGCCGCCGAGCAACGCCAGGAGATGGTCGAGGCCCTCGGCACCGGCGGGAAACGACGCCTCCACCGATCGCCCGGTGTCCCGCGCCGGTATCCGCCACGAACCGGCGCCCGCAAAAGCGACGCTGGCGGGGCGGCCTGCCTGGGCTGACCGGGAGGAAGGGGCGACGGACAAGGAAATCGCCCGCGCCGGCCCGGCCTCCACCGACACTGTCACGTCGCCATAGGCCAGCGTTGCGCGGCACTTGTCCTGCGCAACACTGAACGCCCAACGTGGCTGGGTGCGGTCCGGCGGACGGGCGACCGGTCGGGCCTGCGGTTGCAATGCGAAAGGCTGGGCGTGCGCCAAACGGATTTGTGGCGGCGCCTGACACGCCGCCAAAAGCGACAGCAGGCCAAGCGTGCAGGCCAATCGGGATTGTCGCATGGCAATTCCGGTCAGTTCACGGCGGTGGGACGCGGCTCGACGGCGAAGTGATACCACCGGCTATGGACGTATTGCATGGTATCCGGCCGCACCACGAACACCCTCCAGGCGTAGATGGCGCCTTGCCCGCCAACATCGACGGCAGCGGCGTTCTCTTCGACGAATCCGGCAAAGATCTCACGTGCGCCGCGCGGGCCCATCTCCTGAACCTCAACGAACCGAGCCGTGCCGGGTTCGTGCGCCGGTCCCCAGGTCAGCCGCACCTGCCGGGCCGGCCCTGCTGCAAGGGTGGCCCCATCCGTCGGCATCGGCGATGTGAGAGCGGTCTGCGGGGGCGATGCCGGAGCCACGATCGATACGCCGGCTTCGATGGCCTGTGTCCAGCGCGCCAGCGAAATACTGCCGGCCAAGCTGATCTCGACGGTGCCCGGCCTCGGCAGGCTCGACGCGCCGCCCAGCGGAGCCAGAAGGACGGAGAGGCTGGGATCGCCAAACGCGTCGCGCAGCAAGGACGCCGCTGGCTGGTCCTGGGGGTAGAACACCCGCAGGCTGGAGCCGCCGAGGAACGCTGGGGCCGGCACTGGCGTTCCCACGACAAATCCAGCGCGGACGAGGCTGCGCGCCAATCTCGCCGCCTGGGCCGCCACGACGGCGTCGCCGCGTGGATAACTGACGACCAAGCGGATCGATGCCGCATTCACCTGTGTTGCGCCCGCCGGTGCGGGGGGCGGTACGGGCGCCAGTGCTGGTGTCGTCAATGGGGGCGGCAATGGACGCGACGCCGGGGGCGAAGGCATCTCTGCCGGCGCAGAGGGAGAAGCCGCATGCTGCGGCGCCGGTTGGGGTTCTGTCTCCAACGCTGGCCTGGGGGGCGCCGTCGGGACGAAAGCAAGATCCTGGGGTGGTCGCGGCGGATCCTGCATTTTGGTCGCCACAAGCCAGGCGGATGCCGCAGCGATCAACAGGAACAGGGCCGCCCATTTCGGAATATGGCTGCGTTTGGCACGCGGGGGCGGCACCTCCAGTTGCTCGTCGCGCAGGACAACGAACGGTCGCGCCGATTTTGGCGCCGCGGGCGGGCCGGCCGCGATTGGTGGGGATGCCACCGCTTCAGGCTCTGCCTGCAGTTCTCCCGCAGGCGGTTCGGCTGCGCGGTCCGCCGCGTCGAGACCGGCGAACTCCAGCGCCTGTGTGACATGTTCGACCGACACCTGCTCAGCATTTTCAGACCCGGCGAGGTAGAGCGCTCCGCCGCCGACAGCGCACAGCAACCGGGGAATGCCGTGCGTTCCTGTAATCAGAAGCCGCAAGGCGGGCTCTGTCAGCTGTGCGGCGGGACGGCCGGCCCGGCGCAGTCGTTCCGCGATGAAAAGCTGTGCGGCCGACGGCGAAAGCGGATGCAGGCGGATGATTGCCGGCGGGTCCGCCAGGTCCAGAAGTTCGGCCTCGAAGCTGGGCTGTGCGGAGAGCAGGCAATGGCGTTGCTCGAGGCCGGGCAAGGCCAGCAACACGCCTTCAGCAGCCTTCACCTCATCGATCAGCAAAATCTTATCGGGTGGAAGCGCAAAGACAACGGCCTGCTCGCCGCCCGCCAGCGCCTCCTGGCCCTGGCGGATCAATGTCACGTCCCGGCCGCGAGCACGAAGCCGGCGTTCGAGTTCCGTGAGAAGAAGCGTCTTGCCGACGCCGGATGGACCCAGAAGCACGGTGAGGCCGGGCCCTGCCAGCAGCAGCGCCAAGGCGGTGTCTGTCGCCTGGCCCCAGCCGCCTTCACCGATGGCGTCCTGCGGGAGAATCCCAAGACGAAAAGGGTTCGCCGGCACCACCTGCACGACCCTGGGCGAATCCGACATGTCATGCCCCCTTGCCACAGGCAACGAAACGCCAGGGGATGACGAACGTTCCGTATGCGACCCAACAAAAAAAGCAGCATGGAGTGAGATCCAAGCCGCTTTTCTAGCGGGCAAACAAGGCTCTATCGAAAGGTCAAAGTCAGGCGCATGCCTCGATCACGGCGCGCTTGGCCATCACGCCGATCAGATGGGCGCGATACGGCGCGCTGGCGTGGATGTCGCTGTTCAGGCCATCAGCTGGTGTCACGATGTCCTTGATCGCGTCGGGTGTGAAATTGGCCGACAGCGCGGTCTCGAACGCGGTATGACGAAACACGCCGCTCTGGCTGGCACCGGTGATCGCCACGCGCACGCCGCCGGCAAACTTGGCCACGAACACGCCAACCATGGCGTAGCGCGAGGCGGGGTTGCGGAACTTGGTGTAGGCGGCCTTTTCAGGGACCGGGAAGCTGACCGAGGTGATCAGCTCACCCTCCTCCAGCGCCGTGGTGAACATGCCCTGGAAGTAATCCTCGGCCTTGATGGTGCGGCGATCCGTGGTGACGGTGCCGCCCAGCGCCAACAATGCCGAGGGGTAGCAGGCCGCCGGGTCGTTGTTGGCGATCGAGCCGCCCATGGTGCCGCGATGGCGGACCTGCCAATCGCCGATCATCGACGCCATATGCGCCAGCGCCGGCAGCGTCTTCTGGATATCGGCGGACAGCGCGATCTCGCCATGCGTGGTCATCGCGCCGATGGTAACGGTGCTCGGCGTGACGGTGATCCCCTTGAGGTTCAGCTTTGCGAGGTCGACGACCACGCTCGGCTTATTCAGGCGCTGCTTCAGCACGGGAATGAAGGTCTGCCCGCCCGCCAGCGCCTTGCTGTCCAGGTTGGCCTTCAGCGAGGCCACCGCATCGGCCAGGCTGTTCGGCTTTTCATATGCAAAATCGTACATCGGTGCGGTTCCTTCATTCAAACGGCCGTAGAAATCGACCTTCAGTTACTCGGCAGCCATCGACCGCTCGCCGGCGTTGATGATAGCCCAGATCTTCTGCGGGCTGGCCGGCATGTCAATGTGGCGGACGCCATAATCTCGCAGCGCATCCACCACGGCATTGATCACCGCCGGCGGCGACCCAATGGCGCCCACTTCTCCACAGCCTTTTACACCCAGCGGGTTGTGCGTGCACAGGGTCGTTTCCGTGCCGACCGAGATGTTTGGCAGATCGTCGGCGCGCGGCATCTGGTAATCCATGAACGACGCGGAGACCAGCTGCGCCTGGTCGTCATAGACCGCATGTTCCAGAAGCGCCTGACCAATGCCCTGCGCCACGCCGCCCTGAATCTGACCTTCCACGATCATCGGGTTGATGACCCTGCCGACATCGTCCACCGCCGTGAAATTGATCACCTCGACGTGTCCGGTCTCGGCGTCGATCTCCACCTCGCAAATATGGCAGCCACCGGGGAAGGTGAAGTTCTGCGGATCGTAGAACGCGGTTTCTTCAAGCCCCGGCTCGATCTCTTCGATCGGATAGTTGTGCGGCACATACGCCGTCAGTGCGATCTCGCCGATTGTCTTCACCTTGTCGGTGCCGGCGACAGTGAATTTTCCCGAGGCAAACTCGATGTCCTCGACTGAGGCCTCCATCAGGTGGGCGGCGATTTTCTTGCCCTTGGCGATAATCTTGTCCATTGCCTTCACCATCGCAGCGCCGCCCACGGCCAGCGAGCGGCTGCCATAGGTACCCATGCCGAATGGGATTTTATCGGTATCGCCGTGGACGACATCGATGTCCTTGAAAGGCACGCCGAGCTGGTCGCTGATCAACTGGGCAAACGTCGTCTCGTGGCCCTGGCCGTGGCTGTGGGTTCCGGTGAAAACCGTCACCGAGCCAGTGGGATGCACGCGCACCTGCGCCACTTCATACAGCCCTGCCCGTGCACCAAGCTGGCCCACGAGCTTCGACGGCGCAATGCCGCAGGCCTCGACATAGGTGGAACAGCCGATGCCGCGCAGTTTTCCATGCCTTGCCGCTGCGGCGCGGCGGATGGGAAAGCCATCCCAATCGGCTGCCTTAAGGGCAGAGGTCAGCGTGGTCTGATAGTCTCCGCTGTCATATTGCAGCGCCACCGGCGTCTGATACGGGAAGGCGTCGGCGGGGATGAAATTCTGCCGGCGCAGCGCGATACGGTCCATGCCGGTGTCGGCCGCGATCACGTCCAGCAGGCGTTCGAGCAAAAATGTCGATTCCGGCCGCCCGGCCCCGCGATAGGCGTCCACCGGCACGGTGTTGGTGAAGACCGCGCGCACCTCGGCATAAATCGCGGGGGTTTTATACACACCGGCGAGCAGCGTGGCGGACAAATAGGTGGGAATAGCAGGAGCGAAGGTGGACAGATACGCGCCCATGTTGGCGATGGTCGCCACGCGCAGGGCCAGAAAGTTGCCCTCGGCATCAATCGCCATTTCGGCGACGCTGTCGTGATCGCGCCCATGCGCATCGGAAAGAAAAGCCTCGGTGCGATCGCAGGTCCATTTCACCGGGCGTTTTAGCTGCCCGGCCGACCACGTCACGATTGCCTCTTCGGCGTAGTGATAGATCTTGCTGCCAAAACCACCGCCGACATCCGGCGCCACCACGCGCAGCCTGTGCTCGGGCAGATGCAGCACGAAGGCGCCCATCAGCAGGCGGATGACGTGCGGGTTCTGGCTGGTGGTGTAGAGTGTGTAGTCCTGGCTCATCGGGTCGAATTCGCCGATGGCCGCGCGCGGCTCCATTGCGTTCGGCACCAGACGATTGTTGGTGAGATCCAGTTTGACGATTTTGTGGGCGCGCGCGAAGGCGGCATCCACGATGGCCTTGTCGCCGATATGCCAGTCAAAACAAGTATTGGAGGCGACGCCGTCATGCACCTGCGCGGCGCCGGGGCGGATGGCGTCGCGAACCGAGGCGATGCCGGGCAGATCCTCGAACGCGATTTCCAGAAGCTCTGCGGCATCCTTCGCCTGCTGGCGGGTCTCGGCGATCACAACCGCGATGGGATCGCCGACATGGCGCACCTTGCCGCTCGCAAGAATGGGATGCATCGGCTCCGCCATCGGCGAGCCGTCCTTGTTGTGGATCTGCCAGCCGCAGGGAATGCCGCCGAGCGAATGCGCCTCGATGTCGACATGCGTGTACACCGCCACCACGCCGGGCGCCGCCTTCGCAGCCTTGGTGTCGATCGACAAGATCCGCGCATGCGGACGGTCGCTGCGCTTGATGATGGCGTGGGTCTGGTTGAGACGATTGATGTCGTCGGTGTAGTTGCCGCGGCCGCTGATGAAGCGAAGATCTTCCTTGCGCCGAACCGAGGCGCCGATGCCCTCGAAAATTGCATTCATGCGCGTGTCTCCCGGGGGATGCGGTGCGGCGTGATAGCCGCACCGTCATTATTTCGTCTTCAGGCGATATCGTGCGGCATCACTCGGCGGCAACCACTTCCTTTCCGTGCATTACCGGCCACGCGGCGGCAACGGCCTTGACGATGTTGTGATACCCGGTGCAACGGCAGAGATTGCCTTCAAGACCGTGGCGGATCTCCTGCTCGGTCAGCCCCTCCGGATGCATCATCACCAGATCGACTGCGGACATCACCATGCCCGGCGTGCAGAAGCCGCACTGCAGAGCGTGATTTTCACGGAAGGCTTCCTGCATCGGGTGCAGGGTGCCATCGGCGGCGGCCAAGCCCTCGATGGTCAACACGTCGGTGCCATCAGCCTGCAAAGCCAGCATGGTGCAGGCCTTCACCGACGCGCCATCCATATGCACAACGCAGGCGCCACACTGGCTGGTGTCGCAGCCGACATGGGTGCCGGTCAGGCCAAGCTTCTCGCGAAGCAGTTCGACGAGAAGCGTGCGCCCCTCGACTTCGACCGTGTGGCTCTTGCCGTTCACCTTCAGGGTCACGTTGGGCATCGATGTCTCCTCGGCTGGATTTGGGCGGAGTGTGTGCCGGGCCGGGGATATCGGTCAAGCCGATCAGAAATCGTGTCACGCGCTGAAGCTGCAAGGACGTTCTTTTCTGGAGAAAAGAACCAAAAGACTTTCATTCACTTTGTTATTCGCAAGCCGCAACAAAATACACCCGGATCAGTATCATTTTAACGAGGATTATCGACGAACTTGTGGCTCACCCGTTTTTTGGGATACAGCGCGCAAATTGGCGCGAGCAGCTCGAAGAAAGCCGCGCTTTTCCTACGCACGGTCGAACCGCATGACCTCCAGCTTCGCAAGTGAAAAACACGAGATATCAAAGTGTCTGGCTACACCCAAACCATAAGGTTCTAACGCAGCGCCAGGACCGCTATTTCCGAAACCGACGGATCGGCCGTCGTCTGCACAAACACCGATTTCACCTCGTGCGACTGCAACCAGCTCCTTACCACGCCGGCCCGCTGTGAAGCGACCGCATTGCTGGGGTCCCGCCCCATCACCCTCACCCCACGCGGGCTGGTCTGTGCGATCAGCGCCACCAGGCGGTCCAATTGCATCTCGCCCGCGGCCGACAGCGCGGTATCGGCGAACACCGCGGAGGGCAATGTCACGAAAGTCCCGGCTTCGACGATGGCGGCGTCGAGATCGCGCACCAATACCGGCACCGTTCCCACGATCGCTTTGGTTTTCGGGTCGCGCAACGCCAGCGCCGCCTCGCGCCCGGCGCGCACCGCAGCGTTGCCCATGCCGTGCACAGTGATCGTGGGCACAGTGATCGTGGGCACAGTGATCATGGGCACTGCGATCGTGCGCACGGTGCCGGCGCCTGGCACGGTATAGATCAGGACGATCGCATTGCCCTCGATCAGCACCTGCGCCGACGCCGCCAGATTGGCCCGCACCACCGAAGCCTCGCCTCGCAATGTCAGCGCCTGACAGCCACCCAACAGGGTGACCTGGTTGCGAGCCCCGGCGATGGTGGCAGGGCCCCCATTGCAATCCAGGGTAATCGTCTGCCCCTCGCCTGCTAGTTGCGCGCTATCGGCTGCTGGCGCCGAAAACCCGTCAAGCGGCGCCACGTCGATGTCCGCCCCCACGGCGCGCAGCCGCGGCAACGCGCCCGGCTGCGTGGAGATCCGAACACGGTTACGGCTACCCTCGATATCGATCAGCGCGCCCGGTGCCAACGCCACCGTCACTTTGTTGTCGTCGCCGCGGATCTGCAGCATGGCGCATGCCCCGGTGAAGTCAGCCGTGTTGCGGCTACCGCCAACCACGGCGTCCCGCCCGGCACAGTCGAGCGTCCGCACCTGCCCCTCGGAGCGCAGTTCCGACCCGGCCGAAGTCATGCCCTGCGCCCGAATAGCGCCCGCGCCGGCCAACACCAGACACGCCGCCAGACACACCAGCACAAAGGACAATACTCGAACTCGGCCCCACCGCATCGACCCAACCCTCCATGAACGCAATTTCGTCCCACTTTCGGCAACGAGCACGCAGACGTAATTTGCTAGACTGTCGATATCTTGCTATTTTGTGACAAGAATGAAACGCCTCAAAATCCTTCTGGTTGAAGACGAGGATCTGATTCGCTTGTTGCTGAGTGAAGCGATGAGCGACGTGGGTATGAATCCTATGCTCGCCGCCTCTGGTGAGGAAGCGCTGGACATTCTTGGATTCAACGATCCGTTTCACCTGCTGATTACCGATATACAGCTCCCTGGCCCGGTGGACGGGCTGGATATCGCCCGCGCTGCACGCAGCAAAGCGCCGGGCATGCCGATCATCTTCACCACCGGGCAGCCAGACCGCATGGCACAATGGAAATCGGGCACTGGCGATCTTTTCATTCCGAAGCCCTATCGTCCGTCGAACATCATCGCCGCCATCAGGCAGTTGACCGGACTGTAGACCGTTGATGCGCTTGGGTTTCGTCACCCAAATGCCCGACTTGCGCTTTTTCTCAAGGAAGGCAAACGGGATCAACAGTTTGGATGCCCCTGCGGACAGGTTTTCCCAGGTGCCGCATGTGCGGCCGGTGGTGCACGCGCCGCCTGGGGCGCCGGCTGCGGCTGTGGAAGTGGCTGCGGCGCTGGTTGCGGACGCGACTGCTGCGGCGGAGGCGGAGGCGCCGGCTGCGGACGTGGTTGTGCCTGCGGCTGCGGCGACGGGGCTGCAGGCTGCGGACGCGGTTGTGCCTGTTGCTGTGGAGGCGGAGCCACCGGCTGCGGACGCGGTTGTGCCTGCGGCTGCGGACGCGGCGCCGGGGCTGCAGGCTGTGGACGTGGTTGCGGCGGCGGAGGCGCCGGCCTTGCAACCTGCGGCGGCGGTGCCGGGGCAGGTACCAGAGTGGGTGCCGGGGCTGGCTGCGCCACGGGCCGCTGAACCTGCGGAGGCGTTGGCGCCGGGCGAGGCTGAGGCTGGGCCTGTGGCACCGCTACCGACGCAGGGGCCGGCCGCGACTGTGGACCAGCCTGCATCGGAGTGGGCACCGCCGGACGATTATCAGGACGAGACTCAGGTCGACTTTGCGGCACCGCACTCGACGGCGCGCCACCCTGCGGCCCAACCTGCGCGCGCCCTTGCGGCAGCGCAGGCGCAGCCACTGTCGGCCGAGCCGGCGCTGCGACCATTGGCGCAGGTCCGGAAGACGAACGCCCCGCTTGCGGCGCTGGCTCGATAGCCCCGGGCCCTACCGGTGGACGTGGCCCACCGTTCCCTGCCAGCGGCGGAGCTGAAGCCCCGCCACCAGCCGGCATACGAGGCGCAATCGTTGGCCCAGGCGCCGGAGCGGTGTTCAAAGAAGGTGCGCCCTGTTGGCCAGGCCGCCCCATCGCAGGCTGACTGACCATCGGCACCGGCGGCGTCCCCGAAACAGCGGGCGAAGCGGAGCCTGGACCGCGCGTCCCATTGGGAACAACCGCACCAGGCTCTACCTGCACAGGTCCCGCCCCCCCAGCCCGCGCCGGCCCCTGTGCGCCCCCCTGCGCGCCGCCCTGGGCACCCAGGTCACGCGGGCGGAACGAAGGGCCGGGGGCAGCCGGCAATGGAGTTCCGGCATTGGCACCGGACGGCAATTGCATCGTCCGCTCTGCCGCCGGGGTCATGCCCCGGGTCGATAAGTTGGGCTGGACCTGCGGCTGCGCCACTGGGCGCAAAGCCGCCTGCTGCACCAGCGCGGCCGGCAGTACTCGCGCCGCCACCGGCAGGGATTGCTGCATCGCCACTGCCGGCACAATCGTCGTCGCACGGTTGTTGATAAAGCGGTTATCGGTCCGCTGCACGTTCGTCGTGTTGTTGATCGTCGTGTTGTTGATCGACGTGTTGTTGATCGACGTATTGCTGATGTTGGTCACATCGCCTGAATTCACCCGCCGCGCGTAACCGTCGGACACCTGATAAGGCGGGCGATAGACCTCGCGAGGGCCCAATGGAATCCACCCAACATCAAGTGCTAGGCCCACGCCCACCGCAACCCCGGCCGCCACGCCCACAAAAGCCACCAGCGCTGGCGCATAGACCGGACGCCCAACATAGACAGCGCCACGATCCTCCGGCGTCCAGGCCCAACGGTCATCGATCTCGACCCAGCGGCCATAATGCGACGGTGCGAAGCCCCACGGCGCATCGTCCACCCAGGTCCAGCCCCACGGCGCCACCCAACTCCAGCGACCCTCGCGATATGGAACCCAGTCCCGCTGCACCGGCGGATACCACACGCGACCGTAATCCGGCGCCTGCTCCCACGAGCCGGTCTCGGCAATCGCATCGTAGCCGGTCATCTGCAACACCGCTGGCGGCGGTCCCAGCGATTGGGGCGACAGCGAAGATGACGCTACCGGCGGCCGGTCCAGCGAGATCAGCGCCGAAACCAGGGCGTCCGGCCTCTCCGGCACCACTATGCCTGCGAACGGATCGGAGCCGCTGATCTCACCGCTCTGATGCGCCGCCAGTTGCAGCGACACGCCAGGTCCTTCGAAATCAGCGGCACCTTCGTTAACCGTCACCAAGGTGGGGCGCTGGGTATCGCCCACCACCACCGCATACCGCCCGGCCTGGCGGAATGTCACGGTGCCACGCGGCGTGCGCAAAGTTGCGACTTCCCCCTGGGGCAACTCCCGCAGATCAACCACCACATGGCCCTGCGACACCGTGGCCGCGATACGCTGGTCGTCCAATGTATCGACATCGAATTCGGTGCCCTGGTCCATCCGCGCCCGCGCGCCGCCGAGGTCGATATCCGCCGATCCGCCTGGTTGCGTCCAGAACGCGTTGCCTGACGTGACGGGATAATTGCGTGTCGCCGGCTCCCACCGATCGGCGTCGATGGTGTGAAACGACACGGTACCGGACAGCCGCGCCACTCGCCCCACCCGCGCCGGCGGGTCCCCCGCGCCGCGCAGCGGCACACCGACACCCGACTGTGACTGGGTCTGGGCGTAAACCGGAAGCGCACCCAGCACCGGTCCAACAGCAACTGCCAGCGCCACGGTGAGACGAAGACAGATCTGATCCAATCCGGGACGGCCGCGTTCACGCATCATACCAGCACCCTTCACCAGCCTGACCCGGCTTTCCTTCCAGCATCAGCGACAACGGTGGCCAAACAACGGCGTTCCCCAGGCGGTTCGAAGGCGGCGGTTCAGAGCCGACCCGATCTGCGCCGAGATGAACGCAAGTTCATGCCAACCGCCGCGGTCCGGCCACAGTTTCTGCCCATATCATTAACATCGCGTGAACAGACATCAGGCAAATCCGCCTCGTGTCATCCCGCTTCATGTCAAAAATGGAGGGCCAGGCCGATGTCGAGGCTCAAACTGTTGATGGTGCCGGTGCTGGCGTTAGTAAGCTTGGTCAGCCTGTCTGGCTGCGTGGCCTACCCCGCCTATGGCGGCGGTGGCTATTATGGCGGCCCAAGTGCCGCGGTGATCGTGCCGGCCCCGCTCTATCGCCCGTATTACGGCGGCGGCTACTACGGCGGTGGCTGGGGCCGAGGTCACTGGCGCTAGACAAACTCGTTGCCCGACCCCTACAGTAGGTCGGGTATCAACCAACAATATTACCGTATACCGAGCAAGTTTGGACGGGTTACACAGCCATCAATGACCAAGTGCCTTGACAATTTCTTCGGTCATCTTCTTCGCATCGCCGAACAGCATCATGGTGTTCGGACGGAAGAACAGCTCGTTGTCCACGCCGGCATAGCCTGACGCCATCGAACGCTTTACGAACAGCACCGTAGCCGCCTTGTCCACTTCCAGGATCGGCATGCCGTAGATCGCCGAAGACGAATCGGTTTTGGCCGCCGGATTGGTCACGTCGTTGGCGCCGATTACATAGACCACGTCAGCTGTCGAGAAATCATTGTTGATTTCCTCAAGCTCGAAAACCTCGTCATACGGCACGTTGGCTTCCGCCAGCAGCACGTTCATATGCCCCGGCATGCGGCCGGCCACGGGATGAATGGCATACTTGACCTCAACGCCTTCTTTCTTCAGCAGATCGCCCATCTCGCGCAGCGCGTGCTGCGCCTGCGCCACCGCCATGCCATAGCCCGGCACGATGATCACCTTGCCGGCGTTCTTCATGATGAAGGCGGCGTCATCGGCATTGCCGGTCTTCACCGTGCGGTCGGTGGCGCCGGCCGGCCCCGCGGCCATGCCGCCGCTATCGGTTCCGAAGCCGCCCAGCAACACATTGAAGATGCTGCGATTCATGCCTTTACACATGATGTAGGACAGAATGGCGCCCGATGCGCCCACCAGAGCGCCGGTGATGATCAGCGCGAGGTTCTGGATGGTGAAGCCGATGCCGCAGGCTGCCCAGCCGGAATACGAATTCAGCATCGACACCACAACGGGCATGTCGGCGCCGCCGATGGGGATGATCAGCAGGAAGCCCATGACGATCGATAACAGCGCGATAGCCCAGAACACCGCCTGGCTGCCTGACACCACAAACAACACGATCAGCACCGCTAGCAGTATGCCCAGGCCGAGATTGATCTGGTGCTGAAATTTGAAGGTGATCGGGTTGCCCTTCATCAGCGCCTGCA
>JAYTHH010000357.1:0-3426 GCA_043732745.1 Rhodospirillales bacterium | reverse complement strand
CCATCTCAGATACCTTCGCTATTGCATTAGACAAGGTTTAGCATCTACGGGAAGCGAGATGCCGCATCGGTCTGTGCGATTTGTAAACGTCAGCGCAGACTCACCAATTATAACTAAGCTGGTCAGGCACCGGCGGCATGATGTGCCGCGATGCTGACCAGCCGCTCGTTGGCCGTTTTATTAGCGGCTCCAGTTTCGCGCATGAAGAAGCTCAAGATTATGGCCACGACAACGCCGCCAACGAGTGGCAGGAAGCCAACCTGAAATTCGTGCAGGGTGAGCGGGGTGCCCTGAGGCACCATCAGCCGTGAGATGAAAGGCGACATGATTCCGGTCGTGACGAAAACAAGAAAGTTCATCACGCCGGCGGCCGTCCCTTTCACCTGGGAGGGATTGGCTTCCTTCATCATTGAGAAGGGAATCATGGCTGCGCCGGACGCAATGCCAAGTACGAGCGCCACCAAAAAAGGCGGAAGAACCCCGACGGGCACGTAGATGGCGGTAAGCCCGGCGGCCAACATGACCAGCGCGCCGACAATCAGCACCGGCTTGCGGCGGCCGATCTTGTCGGCGATGTAGCCCAGCAGCGGGCAGCCGATCACCCATCCAATCGGCACCATCGAAGCTTCCGTGGCGGCGGATGCCATCGACATATTCTCACCGGCATGGAGGAAGGAGGTGGCCCACACAAGCGCGCCGATCGTGGTGGGCAGGAAAAGCAGGCCGCCGACGATGCCGGCAAGCCAGCTCTGGACGTTGCTGAACACAACTTTGAAGGGATGGAGCAGGCTTGTGACGGACAGCGGGCCGTGATGGCTGGCGCTATCGCCCTTCTCACGAGGCATGATGAACCAAGTTGCAACAGCCAGTGCGAAACCCGCGCACGCGAAGGCGACCCAGACATATTGCCATCCGATCTGGAAACTCCCAGCGGGATCGATCAGCATATGGACGGGCTTCGACCCGAACGCCGCACCCGCCATACCAAGCATTTGCGTCAAGCCGATGAACATCGCCAGCATCCTCGCTGGCAGATAGCGAGCAGCAACGTAGGACGAGCCGATGAACGCAAAGATTGCGCCCATCGCCTGTAAAACGAATCCTACCATGCCCGCGGCTTCACTGCCCTGCGCGAAGATGATGCAGCCGATTCCAACAACCGCGATCCCATAGGGAATAGTGCGCCGGGGACCGTAGCGGTCGAGTAGCACGCCTGCGACCAACGCCATCACCGCATAGGCGACGTAGTAGGCCGAGATCATTGTGCCGATATGATTGCCGCCCCAGGCAGCCGTGAGCTCTTTTTGCATGATGCCCGGAGCGGAGCGGACCGCATATTGGAAAAAGTAAAAGATAGCGCAGAGCAACCACGCCAAAAAGAACAGCGGCTTTAAATCGTGCGGCGGCGAATGAGCGGGGCTAACAGGCTTTGTGGTTGTGGGGGACTTTGCCATGGCTGCCGATTCCTTTTGACAGATTGCGCCTACCGGGCCGGTCCTCAATTTGGACCGGCCCAATTCTGCTTTTGCTGGAGGTCTATTGCGGGTTTGGCGGCCGCCCATTCGCTTTTGCGACCAGATGGCCCCAGGAGATAAGATCGGCCGTGCAGTCGTCGCGGTCGATAATGCATTCTATCAGAGTCGGCCCATCGCGATTGGTAAGCGCGACTTTGATTGCCTCGGCGAGTTCCCCACCATTACTGGCACGCAAGCCCCGACCCTGACCGTCCTTGGCGTTCAACACCTTGATCAGCCCGGCGTAGTCCCAGTTTTTGACGTTGTTGTAGGGGCCATCATGGATCTCGACCTCGATCGTATATCCATGATTGTTCATCAAGAAGATGATGACCGGTAGCTTCTCCCGGATCATCTGCCCCACCGCCTGCGCCGTGAGTTGAAAGGCGCCATCGCCGATCAATGCGATGATTCGCCGATCCGGCGCGCCTAGCGCATAGCCGAAGGAGGCTGGAACTGACCATCCGATATGGCCCCATTGCATCTCGATCTCGAAGCGAGCCCCGCCTGGCAAATTCAGCTTCATGCCGTTGAACCAAGAATCGCCGGTCTCGGCAATCACCGTGGTGCTGGCCGTCACGAGAGGGCGAATCTGCCGCACCAACTCGGCGCGCATGAGCTTTGCATCGGGTTTCGCGGCAACTTCAGCCGACGGCTTGGTCCGGAGGCGTGCAAATTCGATCATCGTTGCGTCGCGCTTCTCGACCTTCTGGGCGAGGGCTGACAGGAAGTCGCGCAGATGGATTCGGCTGAAATCGTGTCCCTCCATATAGACACGGTTGGGGTCCGCCATCAGCACACCGGGACCGCTCGGCTCGGCAGTCCAACCGACTGTCGAGTAGTCGTTGAACAGCGCGCCAATGCAAATCACACTATCCGACCAATCAACAATCGCTTGCGCACCGGGAGCACTGACCTCGCCCCAATAGATGCCGATAAATTGCGGATGATCTTCTGGAAAGAAGCTCTTGGCCGCGGCCATGACCGCGACTGAACAGCCGAGCGCATCGGCGAGTTCAATCGCCTCCTGCTCGGCGCCCGCGGAACGCAGCTTGCTCCCGATCAACAGCACCGGCTTCTTCTTGCCGCGCAGAAATTCTGCGGCCACTGCTACCGCAGCTTGCAGCGTGTCGGGGTCGCTCGGCTCTTCATTGATAACGGAACTGATCGGTCCTGGCGCCGCACAGGGAGTCGCCGCGACGTTACATGCGATCTCGATATAAGCAGGCTTTCTTTCGCGCAGCGCCGTGCGGATCGCGTAGTCGATCTTGTCAGGCGCATCGACTGAAGACGAGATGGTGACAGCGGCGCAAGTGATTTTTTTCGCCATTTCCAGCTGGTATGTAAAGTCATGGGTCCCGAGCGTATGATGTAGAAGATGCTCCGTCGCCCGGTCGTTGCTATTGGGCGCACCGGACACCAGGATGACCGGCAGGTTCTCAGCATAGGCACCCCCGATTGCGTCGAACGCAGAAAGCGCACCGACGCTGAAGGTGACAATGGCAGCAGCTGCGCCATGCGCTCGGGCGTATCCCTCGGCACTGAAGCCACAATCCAATTCATTAGAGCAATAGATCTGCTCCATTTCCTTGTTTTTTAAGAGCTGGTCGAGCAACAGGAGTGTATAGTCGCCGGCAACCACGAAATGATGCTTCAAACCAATTTGCGAGAGACGAGCAGCAAGATAGCTGCCAACAGTGTAGGTCACAGCATCAGTGTCAGTGCCAATTGGCTGGGTCTTGGCATTCACCTTTGCAGAATGTGGGGGAAGATGCTTCCCTGTAGCAGGGACCTTCTTCGTCGGGCTATCGAAGTGTTTCCGGCCTGCCGGAACGTCGCCGCTGGTATGGGTTGTCATAACACTGTCCTTGTTGGGTCAGAGGGGCCGATCACCCATCCGATCGGCCCCATA
>JAYTHH010000356.1:0-3430 GCA_043732745.1 Rhodospirillales bacterium | reverse complement strand
GGTTGTCGACGTCTCGCCGGACAACGATTGGAGCCGGGTTCGTGTATGGTGGGAACCCTCGAATACGCTGGGCTCGACCGTCTACTCCACCTACGGCTTCATCGTGCCAGACCGGCCGCGCACGCGCAGCGACCTGGTCGCGGGGCTGCAGGACCGGTAAACCGCTTGCATGCGCGGCGCGGTCGCGCCACATGAGCGTACAGGAGCATCGGGGCAATGCCCCAACGGAGGAACGATGGGTAGCTTCAGCATCTGGCATTGGATGGTCGTGTTGCTGGTCGTATTGCTGCTGTTCGGCAGCGGCAAGGTCAGCAACTTGATGGGAGATTTCGCGAAGGGCATCAAGTCCTTCAAGAAGAATATGGCTGAGGAGCCGGATGCATCGATGGAGGCCAGCGCCGCCGATCGGCCAGCCGGAAACATCGCTGGTCCGGCCGCCACCAGCACGACGGCGGCGCGGGACACGACGACCGCCCGTCCAGTCTGACGCCCGACCCGGGGCGGCATTACTGCCGCCCCGCTTGACTGATCACACAAGGCAGCGAGGATCAGCGAAACCGCTGGAGGCACTGCCGATGTCCGTTCACACGATAGCCGCGACGCCTGAGACTATTCATTGGGGCACGTTCAGCGCGGACCATACGCCTGTCCTGACGATCGAGAGCGGCGAAACCGTCGTCCTCGAATGCGTTTCGGGGGCACCGGACGTGATGCCATCTTCAGCCTCAAGTCTGGCGATACCGCCTGCGCTGGCAACAATCCATGCAGCCAATCCGCCGCGGCTTGGGCCGCACATCCTCACTGGCCCCATTGCTGTCCGGGGGGCCGAGCCGGGCGACATGCTGGAGGTTCGGATCGACGACATTCAGCTCGGGGCAGACTGGGGCTTTTGCGGCCATCGTCCCCTGGCCGGCACCTTGCCAGAGGATTTCCCCGAACGATTTCTGAGCCACATCACCGTCGATCGCGTCGCGAAGACTTGCCGCTTGCCGTGGGGTGCGGAATTGCCAATGGCGCCGTTCTTCGGCGTGATGGGGGTCGCGCCGAAACCATCATATGGCGTCCTATCGACGAAGGAACCGCGTGAGCACGGCGGAAACCTGGACAACAAGGAACTCGGTGCAGGCAGCACGTTGTATTTGCCGGTGTTCGTGCCTGGCGCGAATTTCTCGGCTGGGGACGGGCACGGCGTGCAGGGAGATGGAGAAGTCTGCATCAACGCGCTTGAGATGTGCCTGACCGGCACGTTCACCCTGACGCTCCATAAAGGCGGCGGACCTCGCGATCCAGCGTTGCGGTTTCCCCGCGGCGAGTCGGCGACACACTTCATCTCCATGGGGATGAATGAGGATCTGGACCTTGCAATGAAGCAGGCCCTGCGAGAAATGATCTCATTCATATGCGCGCGAAAGAACATTTCGCGCGACGAGGCCTATCAGTTCTGCTCCCTCGCGGTGGATTTTCATGTCACGCAGACGGTGAATGGCGAGAAGGGCGTTCACGGAATGCTGCGGAAGGGCCTGCTGTTCTAGGATCGGTCGGGTCGGTGCCTGCACCCCTCCTGTCGATTCGCAGCCGAGTCCGGTGAGCGCAGGTTATCCACAGCATTTTGTGGTTGCCGCTGCGAATCGGACTAGGAGTAGAGGACTCGAGCGGTTAAGGTTCATCCCACGCCAGCTTGAGGGAGGAACAACCGATGGATTGGACAGATGAAACGATCGCCCGTCTTCGTGCATTGTGGGACGAAGGCCACTCGACGGCTGAAATTGGCCGTCGCTTGGGGATCACCAAAAACGCAGTGGTCGGCAAGGCGCATCGCCTGACCCTTCCCGCCCGTCCGTCACCGATTCGCAGGGTTCCGGGCGAGGCTAGGGCCCAACGCCGCCAAGCGCCTCGGCGCGTTAGTGGGCCTACGCTCCCAGTTTTAGCTGCAATGGCACCCATGCCGCGCCCGGTCGAAATCTCTCGACCGCAGCCCGTGCTGCGGGCCGTACCGGCTGCGCCTCGCTCGGTAGGCCGGGTGACGGCATGCTGCTGGCCGATCGGTGAGCCTGGAACGCAGAGTTTTCGCTTCTGCAGCGACAGCGCGATGACCGGAAAGCCTTATTGTGCCGAGCATGCCTCCATAGCCTACGTGAGGGTGCGTGATCGTCGGGAAGATGCCGCCTGAATCATGGCGGGCGAGGCACGCCCTGTTGGCTACCCGTACTATGACAGGTTCGTGGCCTTGATTGGGCGTGATGTCGGGCGTAGGGAACCTGCGGAGACATCATGCCACCCATAGAAGACGCCGTCGGCCAACGGGCCACCATTGTTCCTCATACCGCGCTGGACGCCGATTCTGTTCGGGCGGCCTATCGTCGATGGGCTACCGTCTACGATCTTGTCTTCGGCGGCGTCTCCGCCTTTGGGCGGCGTCGAGCGGTAGCCGCGGTCAATGCGCTGCCCGGCGTTCGCGTGCTGGAGGTCGGTGTCGGGACCGGGTTGGCGTTGCCGCATTATGATCGCAGCAAGCGTATCACCGGCATTGATCTTTCTGCGGAGATGCTCGACCGGGCTCGCGAACGGGCTCGCTCCGAACGGCTTTCACACGTCGATGCTCTGCTCGAGGTCGATGCAGAGGCTACCGGGTTCAAAGCCGGCTCCTATGATATTGCCGTCGCCATGTTTGTCGCGTCTGTCGTACCTAATCCGCGGTTGCTGCTTGCAGAGATGCGTCGTGTTGTCAGGCCGGGTGGTCATCTGTTGTTCGTCAACCACTTCGCTGCGGAACGCGGTCCGCGGTGGTGGACGGAGCGAGCCCTAGCTCCTGCCTCGCGCAAGCTGGGTTGGCATCCCGATTTCGCTCGAGAAGCCTTGCTGCCAAAGGAAGATATGATCCGGGCGCAGTTCGTTACCGTGCCGCCATTTGGACTGTTCACCTTGGTTCGAGTGCCGAACTAGCCCCTTGGCACCTTGATCTAACGCCCCAATTTCGATACTCCCTGGCGCGACGCACCCAACCGTCGGCCAGGGCGGAAAAAATGTGAACCAAATGCAGGCAAGAGGCGAATTGGACCTGATTATGCAAGCTTTGAAGCGCTGTATTCCTGTGATCAGCGGGATGCTGATCGCCAGTTCGGCCAGGGCGCAGGCGCCCCGCAACTGGCAACTCAGTTTCCAGGCGCCCCACAGCCCCGTGCAGCAAAGCATCGAGGGGCTGCATAGCATGGTAGTCTGGCTGATGGCGCTCGTGACGGTGTTTGTGGCAGCGCTGCTTGGCTACGTGATCTGGCGTTACCGTGCCAAGCGTAACCCTGTCGCAAGTCGCGTCAGTCACCATACCGCTTTGGAAGTGGCCTGGACCGTTTTTCCGGTTTTGATCCTGGTCATCATCGCCATTCCGTCTTTTCGACTCGTCTACTTCGAAGACCGGACGACCTCTGCCGAT
>JAYTHH010000355.1:0-3441 GCA_043732745.1 Rhodospirillales bacterium | reverse complement strand
CCACGATCGGTGCATTGCTGCACACCTACACGCCCCAGGAATGCGAGAACTACCTGATCAACTCAGGCTACGATGGACGTAATGTCATCTCGCTCTAGTGCCACCGAACTGGAGCACGACTTCCTCTGGCGCACCAAGCGGGATCTGCCGAAACGGGGGCGGTTCGGCATTTTCAACCGGCCCTACTACGAGGAGGTGCTCATCGTCCGCGTCCATCGTGGCATCCTGAACAGCGAAGATATCCCCGACGCGCCCCACCACTACGGCAAGCTCTGGCATGACCGATATCGGTCGATCAGGGATTTAGAGCTCCACCTGCATGCAATGGAACCTTCGTCGTCAAGTTCTTCCTCCATCTCTCGAAGGAGGAGCAGTTGCAACGGTTCCTGGCGCGTATCGACGAACCCGACAAGAACTGGAAGGTCAGCCGGGCCGACATCGAGGAGAGAAAGTTCTGGAAGCAGTACTGAACGGCCTACGAGGAGTGCCTCAGCGCGACCAGCACAGATGACTCGCCCTGGTTTATGGTGCCGGCCGGCGACAAAGAGAACGCGCGGCTGATCGTATCCCAGACCGTTGTCGATACCCTCGAAGGGCGCAGGATGCACTATCCCGAAACAACTGTCGAGCGTGCGCGGGAGTTGCAGTCGATCAGAGACGGGCTGGTGGCGTGGGATATGGAGCATGCGTAGTTTCCGAGCCTCCCGCCATTGCCCCAACAGATGGTACGGGGAAATCGGGAGCGCTTCGCGCCATTCCGGGGCAAAATCGTCCTTTACCCTCGGCCGCGATCCAAAGTGCTCAAAATGAAGGCCCGAACTGCAGCTCTCGAAGCGCCGCCCATCACCAGCCCACCCAAGCCCGAGCACGAAGGAGCGTAACGATGCAGCTAGGAATGATCGGCCTCGGACGGATGGGTGGCAGCATGGCTATCCGCCTGACCAAAGCTGGCCACGACTGCGTAGTCTACGACAATCATCACGAGGCGGTCAACGCGCTGGTCGAACAGGGCACGAAGGGCGCCACCGACCTGCCCGGCTTCGTCAAGATGCTCGGCAAGCCCCGTCTGGTCTGGTTGATGGTTCCGGCGGGCGCGGTCGATGCGGTGATCGGCTCCCTGGTGCCGTTGCTGGAGACCGGAGACGTCGTGATCGACGGAGGCAACTCGTACTACCATGACGATGTCCGCCGTGCCGACAAGCTGCGCGAAAAGGGTCTGCACTATGTCGATGTGGGCGTCAGCGGCGGCGTCTGGGGCCTGGATCGCGGCTTCTGCCACATGATCGGCGGCGAACCCGACATTGTGAGACATCTTGACCCGATCTTCCGCGCGCTAGCACCAGGCGTGGACGCCTTCCGCGTACGGCGGGCGCGGAAGGCGACCCAAGCAGCGCGGAACTGGGCTATCTGCACTGTGGTCCGAACGGCGCCGGGCATTTCGTGAAGATGGTCCATAACGGTATCGAGTACGGGATGATGGCGTCATACGCTGAGGGGCTAAACATCCTGAAGCACGCCAATGTTGGCAACACGAAGCGTACGACCGACGCCGAGACCACGCCGCTGCGGCATCCCGACTTATATCGGTACGACATCGACGTCGCGCAGGTCGCCGAAGTTTGGCGCCGAGGCAGCGTGATCGCGTCCTGGTTGCTCGATCTGGCTGCCGTCGCGCTGCAGAAAAGTCCGGATCTGAACGATTTCGCCGGGCGCGTGTCCGACTCCGGCGAAGGCCGTTGGACGCTGCAGGCGGCCATCGACGAGAGCGTGCCGGCGCCGGTGATTTCGGCAGCGTTGTTCGGCCGCTTTGGGTCGCGCGGTGAAGCCGACTATGCAGACCGTCTGCTGTCGGCGCTACGTCTTGGCTTCGGCGGTCATCTTGAGAAGCCGGAGAGCAATCGATGACGGCTTTTCGATGATGGGCCCCGCGACCAATGCGCCCCACTCTGACGCGCTCGTTTTCTTCGGTGCCACCGGAGACCTCGCCTACGAACAGATTTTCCCGTCATTGCTGGGCCTGGTGCGCGACGATGGCTTGAACGTGCCGATCGTGGGGGTGGCAAAGTCCGGCTGGGGGTTGGACCAGCTCAAGGATCGGGCGAAAGACAGCCTGGCCCAGCACGGTGCAGCAGATGACCCGGCGGTGCCGAAGCTGCTCTCGCTGCTGCACTACATCGATGGCGACTACGCCGACCCCACGACGTTCTCGCGTCTGCATGACGAGCTCGGCGAGGCGAAGCGGCCGTTGCACTATTTGGCCGTGCCGCCCAGCCTGTTCGGCACTGTGGCGGAAGCCCTCGCGACAGCGGGGGCGGCTCGGGAGGCTCGCTTGGTAATCGAGAAGCCATTCGGCCACGATCGTGCGTCTGCCAGGGCGCTCAACATGATGTTGCGGAAGTCGTTTCCAGAAGAAAGCATCTTCCGGATCGACCATTTCCTTGGCAAGGAGCCGGTGCAGAACCTGCTCTACACGCGGTTTGCGAACCCGATTTTCGAGCCGATCTGGAACCGCCAGCATGTCCGCTGTATCCAGATCACACTCGCGGAAAATTTCGGCGTGCACGATCGCGGTGCTTTCTACGACGCGACCGGCGCCAACCGTGACGTGCTGCAGAACCATCTGCTGCAGGTACTCGCGCATCTTGTCATGGACCCGCCGACAGGCGAGGAGCGCGACGCCATGCGCGATCAACGCGCGAACCTGCTTAAGGCGGTGCAGCCGATTGCGCCGAGCCATGTCGTCCGTGGCCAGTATGCCGGGTATCGCGATGTTCCAGGTGTCCGCCACGGATCGACCGTCGAGACCTATATCGCGGTCAAACTGTTCATCGAGAGCTGGCGGTGGGAGGGCGTGCCGATCTACATCCGCGCCGGCAAAAGCCTGCCCGTCACCGCGACCGAGGTGTCGGTGGAATTCAAACGGCCCCCGCGCGAAATCCTGGACGAACTGGTGCCAGCCGGTTCTGCGCACATGCGCTTTCGGCTCGGGCCGGACATGGCGATCGGCATGGGCCTGAGAATCAAGCAGCCGGGCGACCGGATGGTCGGCCATGATCGAGAACTGATCCTGACCACCCAGCCGGCAACGTTCCGGCCGCCCTACCAGCGGCTGCTTGGCGATGCGATGCAGGGCAACGGGGAGCTGTTCGGACGGGAAGACATCGTCGATGCCCAATGGAGAATCGTCGAGGACATTCTGGACGAGGTGACGCCGCTTTATACCTACGCGCCCGGTAGTTGGGGACCCGAAGAAGCGAACCAGTTGGTCGCTGGCGATGGGCCCTGGCATGACCCTAGCGAGGCGCAAACGTCAGACAACCGACCAGCCAGCGCATCGCCGCTGTAACGCTGGTCTGAACCAGCCAAAAGGAGACAGACCATGGCCGTATCCGCACCGATGGCCCTCAATCGGCTTGGCCAGAGCCTCTGGCTCGATAACAT
>JAYTHH010000354.1:0-11168 GCA_043732745.1 Rhodospirillales bacterium | reverse complement strand
GTGCGAGCGCATTCGCGGCTTCGTGACCGGGCCGAGATAGAGGCGGCGGGGAGAAACATATGTCCGCGTTGGAATTCCACGATGCCGTTGTGCGCTTTGGCCGGGCCACCATCCTGGGCGGGACGTCGCTGGTGATCGAGCCGGGCGAGTTCGTTTCGGTGGTGGGGCCGACCGGCTGCGGCAAATCGACCCTGCTTAACTTGGCGGCCGGCCTACTGATGCCCAATGGCGGCAGCGTGCGCAGTCTTGGCAAATGCGTGACCGGCGTGAACCGCCAGGCCGGGTATCTGTTCCAGGGCGACAGCCTGATGCCGTGGCGCAGCGCGCGGGACAACGTGGCGGCCGGGCCGATCTTTGCGGGCGTGCCGAAACAAAAGGCGCGCGTGCTGGCGGAGGCGTGGCTTGATCGGGTGGGCTTGCATGGCGCCGGGCACAAATATCCGCATCAGATGAGCGGGGGCATGCGCAAGCGGGCGCAGTTGGCGCAGACGCTTATTCTCGATCCGCCGATCCTGCTGATGGACGAGCCGTTTTCGGCGCTGGATGTGCAGACACGGCTGATGATGGAGAACGAGTTGCTGGCGTTGTGGCAGAGCGATGGTGGGTCTCGGAAAACCGTGCTGTTCATCACCCATGATCTGGAGGAGGCCATCAGCTTGTCCGACCGCGTGGTAGTACTGTCGGCCGGGCCGTCCACCCGCCCCATCGCCGAATTCGCCATCGACCTGCCACGGCCGCGCGATGTGGCCGAGATCCGCCACACCAAGGAATTCCAGTCCGCCCATGCCCGCATCTGGGACGTGCTGCGCGACGAGGTCCTGAAGACCTATCGGCGGAGCGTGGCCGCATGATCTCGGCTTGCAGGCTTGCCTTGGCGGCTTTCTTGATTGGCCTTTGGTACCTGGGTGCCGAGACCGGCGTGCTGTCACCGTTGTTCTTCGGCAATCCCACCAAGATCGCCTTACAGATCGTGGAATGGTTCAGCACCGGCGAGATCTATCCGCATCTGGCCGTGACATTGACCGAGACTTTGCTGGCGTTTGCCAGCGGCACTGCCGGCGGCGTGGTGGCCGGGCTGTGGCTGGGGCTGAGCCCACGCTCGCTGGCGGTGCTCGATCCGTTCATCAAGGCCGCCAATGCCATGCCGCGGGTGATTTTGGCCCCAATCTTTGCCTTGTGGTTCGGCCTCGGCATGGGCAGCAAGGTGGCGCTGGGTTTTACACTCGTGTTCTTCATCGTGTTCTTCAACGTGCTCCAAGGCGTGCGGGAGGTGTCGCCGGTGGTGCTGAACGGCACGCGCATGCTGGGCGCCACGCGGGCGCAGCTTTTGCGGCATGTATATCTGCCGGCGGCGATGAGCTGGGTGTTCAGCTCCTTGCATGTCTCGGTGGGCATGGCCTTCGTGGGCGCGGTTATCGCCGAATATCTTGGCTCGGCCCGCGGCGTCGGCTACCTCATTCTGCAGGCGCAGGGCGTGTTCGACGTGGACAGCGTGTTTGCGGGAATTGCCGTGCTGACCGCGTGTGCGCTGGTGCTGGACAGCATCGTGACCTTGGCCGAATCTCGCCTCCTCGTCTGGCAGCCGCGTGCGGATATTCCGCGCGATAGTTGAATTTTTATGGCGGATCAACCGCCTTTGGATAGGAAAACGACCATGCTAAAGCGCCGCACGCTGATCGCCGCCGGTTCATTGCTCGCCATCCCGGCGTTGGCCCAAAGCCGCACCAAGGTGAGCTTCGCCGGGGGCGGCGTGGCGTTGTACGGCTACATGCCGTTCTTCGTGGCGATTGGCCAGAACCTGTTCGCCAAGCATGGGCTGGACCCTGAGGTGGCGATGTTCCCAGGTGGGGCGCTGGCGATGTCGGCCGTGCTTGGTGGGTCCAGCGATATCGCCTGTGGGTTTTACGAACACACCATTCAGATCGCGGCCAAGGGCGGCAAGCTGACGGCGTTCGTGCTGCAGGCGCAGAATTCCGGGCTGGCGCTGGGAGTTCGGAAGGATCTGGCGGGGGAGATCAAGACCGCCGCCGACCTTAAGGGCCGCAAGATCGGCGTATCCGCGCCGGGGTCGTCCACGCACCTGTTTGCGATGCGATTGATGGTGAAGGCGGGGCTGAAGCGCACGGACGCGGCGGCGATCGGCGTGGGCACGACGCAGACGGCGCTGGCGGCGTTTCAGAGCAAGCAGATCGACGCCTTGTCGCTGTTCGACCCGATCATTGCCGATCTTGAAAGCAAGGGCGAGATCGTGATGTTGGCCGATGCGCGCGATACCGCGGGGAGCAACGCGATCTTTGGCGGGCCATATGCCTCAGGCTCGCTTTATGCCGAGAGCGCCTGGCTGGCGAAGAATGAGGAGACGTGTCGCAAGGCGGCGGCTGCGATTGTGGAGGCAGTGACGTTCCTGAAATCGGCCACGCCGGAGCAGGCGATCGGGGCGCTGGGCAAGGGGATGTGCTTTCTGGATGCCGGTGTGTGCGCCAGCGCGTTCACGCGTAACCACGAGGCGTTCAATCACAATGGCAAGTTCACCATGGAACAGGCCGAGACGGTGAAGAAGATGCTGGCCGGGTTTGATCCGGCAATTGCGGCGGCGAATGTGGATCTGGGGCCGACGTTTACGAACCGTTTGAGTTAAGGCTTGGTGGCCTTGATAGAGTAGGAGAGCGGAAGCCAGGGTTTGTCGGGAAACCGCCAGAGCCTGCCTTTGCCTTCGACAAGTCCGGAAAAGGCTTTCCAGGCGACGCCGTCGTGTTCGTGCAGCATGTCGATCCTGAGCCCGGCATCGATGAGGGCCTGCACGACACTGCCAAGTGGATGCGCGAACTGGTGCGTGCGGCTGTTGGTGAGGCGGGCGTTGGGATCGGCGTAGTCGCGGGCGTCGTCGGTCTCAAAGACGCCTTGGTGGAAGTAGGGCCAGCACCAGCCAGGTTTTCCTTCGTGGCCGGTGTCGCCATCGAACACCAGGGCGGCGGGGTGCATGTCGGCGAAGTATAAAGAGCCGCCTGGGGTCAGGAGGCTTGCGATGACGCGGGCCCATTTCTGGATGTCGGGCAGCCAGGGGATGGTGCCCCAGGTGGTGTAGATGCGGTCGAATTGGCCTTCAACCGCTTCGCGCGCGGCGTAGATGTCGGATTGGACGAAGGCGGCCTTGATGCCGAACTCGGCTGCCAGGGCGCGCGCGGTTTCGATGGCGGGGGCTGAGAAATCGAGGCCCGTGACATCTGCCCCACGCTGGGCCAGCGCCAGGGTGTCGACGCCAAAATGGCATTGCAGGTGCAGAAGGCGCAGGCCGGCGACCGGCCGAGTTCGGCTTCCTCGATGCCGTGCAGAACGTAGGTGCCGGATTTAAGCGCAGACCAGTCGTCGTCCGAGCCTGGGCCGGTGTGGATGGCCACACGCTCGTCCCAGTTTGCGCGGTTGAGGCGGAGCCATTCGGCTTTTGATCATGACGGGGGCTTCAGATTTAGAAATTCTCGACCCAGGGGCGCAGTTCGAGTTCCCAGGTCCAGGCGCTGCGCTTCTGGCTGGCAAGTTGGAGATACGCCTCGGCTATGGCGTCCGGGTCGAGCAGGCTGTCGGGGCGGTCCGGCGGCGCTGGCCGGCGGTCGGAGCGGATGCCGCCGTCGATGATGATGTGTGCAACGTGCACGCCTTGCGGCGCCAGTTCGCGCGCCATGCTTTGGGCCAGGCCGCGCAGGGCAAACTTGCCCATCGCGAAGGCGGCGGAGTTTTTGTAGCCTTTTATGCTCGCCGAGGCGCCTGTCAGCAGGATGACGCCGCGCTTGGCCTTGACCATGCGGATGGCGGCCTGTTGAGCGACGAGGAAGCCGCCGAATGCGCTGATCGCCAGCGCGCGTTGCACGTCTGCGGGGGAGATGTTGGTGATCTCGCCAGGGACACGGGCGCTGGCGTTGTAGATGACGAGATCGGGGGCACCTTGGGTGGTTTCGACATCGGTGAAGACTTGGCCCACCTGATCAGGGTCGGTTGCGTCGCAGGCGTAGGCGACGGCACCGGTTTCGGCGCAGAGGATGGCGAGTTTTTCGATGTTGCGGGCTGCGAGGGCAACCTTCACGCCGGACTTTGCGAGTTGGCGTGCGAGCGAGGCGCTGAGGCCGGGGCCGGCGCCGACGATGAGGGCCGATGCGAGATCCATATGCGTTCTCCGTGGGCCCGATGTCGGACTTCATCCAACCTACATGGCGGGGCGTTCTGCCAGAAGGGGGCCGAGATGCAGGGTACGGCCGTCCGCCTCCGGCAAGGCGGCGCCGATGGATTCGAACGGCAGGGGGAAGTCGCCACTGATGATGGCGCGGACCATCACGTCGGTTGGTGTCCAGGACATCGTGATTTCGACGCGTGCTGTTGGGCCGTTCTCGGTTTCACCGTCGTCTTCCACCAGCACGAAGCGGCTTGTGCCGGTGTTGGGGCCGGGAAAAAGCCGTAGGCAGCGGCTGGGTTCATCGTGGAGGCGGCTGAAATCCTGGCTTTCAGTCATTGGCAGGATGCCACCGGCGGCCACCACCAGTGGCAGGCGATCGAGCGGGGCGGCCAGCACCGTGGTGGCGCCGGCTTGCAGACGTTCGCCTGACCAGAAATCGAACCAGCATTCCGGTCCGGCCGGCAAATAGACCGGGCGGGAGCGGGCGCCTTCGCTGACAACTGGGGCTGCCAGAACGAAGGGGCCGAGCATCAGGTCGGGACTGTCGTCGTGGGTTGCGGAGTCGGCGGGGAACACGGCGCAGGTGGGCAGCAGCGGAGGCGTGCCGTCGGTGGAGGCTTTGTGCATCAGGGAATACAGATAGGGCATCAGCCGGTAGCGCAGCCTTATGGCGGCACGGATGGCGGGCGTTGCTTCCGGGTGCAGCCAGGCAGACGTGTAGATCTCGCCGGGTTTCCAGGAGTTCATGATCATGCGCGGATGGATCACACCGGCCTGGGTGCAGCGGATGACGAGTTCGCCGTTGGGCACCGGGCCTGCGAAGCCGCCGATGTCGTGGCCGGTGTTGCCCAGGCCGGACAGGCTCATCGTGGCGGCCATGCGCATGTTCCAGGCCAGGCAATGCCACGAGCTGTCGTTGTCGCCGGTCCAGCTTTGCGCGTAGCGCTGCACGCCGGGCATACCGGCGCGGGTGACGGTGAAGGCGCGCTTGCCTGGCGCGTGGGCGCGGGTGGCGTCGACGGAGGCGCGGGTCATGAGATAGGGCTGCAGCGGCCGGGCGAGATCGAGCGGAATGGCGTCGCCGAAGCCGAAGCATGTGGCGCCATCATCCGCGAAGCCATATTCGTTGTTGTCGTTCCAGCCGGCATCGAAGCCAGTGCCAAGAACGTCGCGGGTGACGCCGCCTTGCCACCAGGCGACGGCTTTTGGATTTGTGAAGTCGAGATAGGCGCCCTCCCCGTCCCAGAACTGCGTAATGACGGGTTTTCCCTCCGTATCATTCACATAGGCGCCAACGGGTTCGGCGTAGCGCGGATGGTCGTCGAGCAGGCAGGGTTTGAGGTTTGCGACCAGATGGATGCCGGCCGCGTGGAACTGCGCGAGCAAGCCCTCTGGATTGGGGTATTTCGATTTGTTCCAGGTGAACACGTAGCGCTTGGGGCCTATGGACGTGTAGCCTGAGCCGAAATGGAAGGCGCTGACGGGAATATTTTCCGATGTACAGCGCGCGATAAATTCCTCCATGCGCGCCTGCGCCGTGTCACTGTCGGCGATTGCCATGGCGGTCTGCGCGAAGCCCAGGGTCCAGCGTGGCGGCACGGCCGGCCTGCCGGTGAGCGAGAGGAATTTGCGGGTGACATCGGCGATCCCGGGGCCGGGGAAGATGTAGTAGTCGAGGTCGCCGCCGGCGGCTTCGTAGCTGCGGTAGATGCCGTGATAATTGTCGTGCTCGCAGCCGAGATCGAAAGTGGCATCTGCGAGATTGTCGTAGAACACGCCATGGGCCACGCCGGACGCGCCGTCCTGGACGATCAGGAACGGCCAGTGTTTGTACAACGGGTCGCCGCGTTCGGGGTCGTAGCCCAGGCTGTCCAGCATCGTGGTGCGCAGGCGGCGGCCGTGCAGGTCGATCGGGCCAGTCTTGTCGCCGAGGCCGTGATAGCGGTCGTTTTCGTGGCGGGTGACGGCGTGACGCAGGCCGCGGGCGCCGAAGCTTGTGGCGTGGCTCGGGCGGTCCTGCGCGAAGACCGTGCCATCCGGCAGTGCCCAGGTGAAGACCAGCGGTGACAGCGTGATGCTGAGCGACATCGCCGATGAGATAAGGTGAAGTGTAGTGCCGGTGGCTTCCAGTTGGTGTTGCGCCGCGGGCCAACTGCTCTCGTCCAGCCGGTCACGTCCGTCCCAGGGAACATCTGTCTCGCCATGTGCAAGCACCGACCATGTGCGCTTCTGCGTGGTGGCGCCGTCGTGCAGGAACACCACGCGCGCGAGATCGGGTTTCAGGATCGAAACGCGGCAGGTTAGGCCGTCTGCGCAATCCAACAAGACGCCGCGTTCGGCTTCGGCAAGCAGAACGCCGCTTCGAACAGGCTTCATCTGTTAGCACTCCGTGGCATAGCCGCTCCGGCAGAATCGAACACATGAATGGCCCGCGCAGGAAGGTTCAGACGCACCGTATCGCCAAAGCCCAGGCCGGTTTGTCCTGCGATCTGCACTGTCATGTCGGGGGATTCAAGCCTCACGTACGACAGACCGCCCAACTGTTCGATGCCGGCGATGGTGCCGCCCAGCGTCCAGGGTGCTTCGCCTGACTGGACAAACACATGCTCGGGTCGGATGCCGATCGTGACCTTCTCGCCGACCCGGTTGGCCGAGGCGCAGGCCGTGGTGGCGAACGGTGCGAAACCGGGCAACTCCACCATCGCCATGCCGTCTTCCACGCCTGAAATGGTGGCATCCAGCAGGTTCATGCGCGGCGATCCGATGAAGCCGGCGACGAAGACGTTGGCGGGGTTGTTGTATAGGTTGAGCGGCGCGCCCACCTGCTCCACTCTTCCGGCGCGCAGCACGACGATGGTGTCTGCCATCGTCATCGCCTCGACCTGGTCGTGGGTGACGTAGATCATCGTGGTGGCAAGACGGCGATGCAGCGCGGTGAGTTCGGCGCGCATGCCGACGCGCAGTTCGGCGTCGAGGTTGGATAAGGGTTCGTCGAACAGGAAAATCTTGGGCTCGCGCACGATGGCGCGGCCGATCGCCACGCGCTGGCGCTGGCCGCCGGACAGGGCGGTGGGTTTGCGTTGCAGATAGGTGTCGAGCTTCAGCATGCGCGCAGCCTCGCTGACGCGGCGCTCGATTTCGGACTTGGGGGTTGCGATGTTCTCAAGCCCAAACGCCATGTTCTCGTAGACGGTCATATGCGGGTAGAGCGCGTAGGACTGAAACACCATCGCAAGGCCTCGCCGCGCGGCGGGGATGTCGTTGACCACGGCGCCGTCGATGACGACCTCGCCGGCGGAGACGCTTTCCAGCCCGCAGATCATGCGCAGCAGGGTGGACTTGCCGCAGCCGGAGGGGCCGACGAACACCGTGAAGCCACCGTCCTTGATGTCGAAGCTGACATCGTGGATCACATCGGTCGGCCCGAAACTCTTGCGCACATTGCGCAGCGACAACGCGCCCATCACTTTACTCCGGCAGAGGCAATGCCCTGGGTGATGTATTTCTGCAGGAAGGCGAAAATCACGGTGACCGGAAGCAGGGTCAGGACCGTCATCGCCAGCAGGAAATTCCACTGCGTTGTCAGCTCGCCCTGGAACGAGTTCAGCGCGAGCGGCAACGTATAAACTTCAGAACGGGCGAGCACGACCATCGGCCACAGAAAGTCGTTCCAGCGCCACATCACCGAAAAGATCGCCAGCACCGCCAGCGCCGGGGCGGACAGCGGCAACACGATGCGCCAGTAGATCCGCCACTCGCTGGCATTGTCCATGCGTGCGGCTTCGAGCAATTCGTCAGGCAAGGTCAGCATGTATTGCCGAAGCAGGAAAACGCCGGTGGGGGTTGCCACTGCCGGCCAGATCACCCCCCAGAGCGAGTTCGTGAGGCCCAGCTGTGCGGCGATGAGGTAGTTCGGCACCAGCACGATGGTGGGCGGGATCATCAAGGTTGCGAGCATGATGAGAAACACCGGCTCGCGCCCGCTGAAGCGATACTTGCTGAGGGCGAACGCCGACATCGAGTTGACCAGAAGGGTCAGCACTGTGGCCACGATCGTGATGAAGCTGCTGTTCCAGAAGTAACGGAAGAAATCGAACCGCCCGAACAGCGACCTATAATTTTCGGTGGCCAGCCGCATCTGCATCACCGGCGTGCGTCCTTCGACCGGCACGCGGATGATGATTTCCGGCATCTTTGGATCGACCATCTGCGCCTGGATCCCGACGCGCCTGATTTCCGCCAGTTGCTTCCCTGCCAGGTCGCCCGCATCGATGGTGTAGAGCCGCAGCTTGCCACGCCCTTCGACCGTCACCGTGGCCACCTCATACGGCAACAGGGTTGGCGGAAATGCGTTGAGGCCGGTCTCGCTTTTCAGCGAGCTCATCCCGAGCCAAGCGACAGGGCCGAACATCACCAGGACGCCGAGCAGCAGGTAGATATGCGCGGTCCAGTCGGTCCAGTCCCACCGATCGCGTCCGCGTGTGGCGGTGAGCAGGTTAGCCATTCTTGGCCCTTTGCCCTTTGAGTTGCAGCAAGGTCAACACCAACAGCACGGATGCCAGCAGCAGCGACGCCGCCGCCGCCAGGCCATACTGGCGCACGCCGTCGGCGAAGCCGGTTTTGTAGATATACTGGACGATGAACGTGGTTGCCGTGCCTGGTCCGCCGCCGGTAAGCACGTAGATCTCGTCGAACATCTGCACCGCGCGGATGAGGCCGAGGACGAAGACCACGAGCACGGAAGGCATCAGAAGCGGCCAGGTGATGCGCCGAAAGTGGCGCAGCGGTGGCGTGGCATCCATTGCGGCGGCTTCATGGATTTCGGCGGGAATGGCCTGCAATCCTGCAAGGAGAATGAGCGTATAGAATCCCATATGGGCCCAGATGGAAATGAACACGCTCCAGAAGAACGCCCAGTTCGCATCCAGCAGCCAGTTCACCGGCGAGGCTCCCACCGCCATGAAGCCGGCGTTCAGCACGCCCTCGCGTTGCAGGATCCATTTCCAGATCAGCGCCACCACCACCGGCGACAGTAGGACCGGGTAGAAGAAGATCGCCCGGAAGAAGCCGCGCCCGATGATTTTACGGTTCAGCACCAGCGCCGTGAGCAGGCTGAAGCCCAGCATCAGCCCGACCTGGAACACCACAAAGCGCAACGTGTTCCAGATGCCGTGCCAGAACAGGTCGCGCGTGCAGGTGTTCGGGTCGAAATGATTGGTGCAGTCGAGCAGCGAGGCAAAGTTCTCGGCGCCCACATAGGGGCGTTCGGACGGCAGGAGCTGCGAGCCGCCGGTGCCGGCGTAGACCACGTCGATCACGATCGGCAAAAACGAGAACAGCACGAAGATGGCCAGGTTGGGTGCGACGAACACCCAGCCCAGCCGCCCGCCACGCAGCCTGCCTTGCGCCCATCGCATCGGGCGCTCGGGCAGGTTCATCACGGCGGCGTAGCCGGCCGCCAGGATTTTCATCGGCATCGTTTCACTTTTTGGCGGCAGCCACGGAGTCCGCCACGTCCTGGGTGATACGGGCGTAGGCCTGGTCCAGCGTCATCTGGCCGGCGATCACCTGGCTGAGGCGGTCCACGGTCGGGTTGTAGATGGCGCCATTCTGGGCGTAGCCGGACAGCTGGTAGCCGACCGGCGAGACTTTTGCCGCGTTGGCGCCGAATTCCTTCAGCGCCGCGGTTGCGGCCGGGCTGAGCTTGTAGGGAACGCCGCCCTTTTGCAGTTCGGCCTGAGCGGGGATGTTGTTGGTCATGGCCATCCACTCGGCATAGACCGGCTTGTCGGCCAGGAAGTCGAAGAAGCGGCCGAGATCCTTCGGGTTCTTGCTCTCCTTGAAGGCCACGAAGGCGGCGCCGCCCGGCATGCCGGAGCACACCTTGTCACACGGGTTGCCCACCACCTGCCATTCGAAGGCATCGCCGATCTGCTTCTGCAGGCGGTTCAGCTGCCAGCTGCCGGAGTGGTACATCACGATCTTGGCGTTGGCGAACTCTTCGAACGCATCGCGGTAGCCGCCGCCGGTGGAGGCCCAGACGTCTTTCTCGACGGTGTTGTCGGCGTTCCATTTCACGAAGCGGCTGGCCATCGCCTTGAAGCCGTCATCCACCACGGCAGGGGTGCCGTCGGCGTTGAAATACTTGGCGCCCATGGAGATGGCGGCGGCGGCGAAGCGGTGGCCGGAACGGTCCCAGGCCATGCCGTAGGGGGTTTTGGTGGCCTTGGCGACCTTGTCGACGGCGGTGGCCCACTCATCCCATGAGGCGCCATCGGCCGGCAGCTTCACGCCGGCCTGGTCGAACAATGTCTTGTTGACGATGGGCGAGGTGACCGTGAGTTGCGTCGGCAGGCCGTAGATGCCGGTGGTGACGCCGGGCGGGCGTGTCCAGGGCAGGACGGCGCCAAAGCTGGCGTTCCAATAGGCAGGGTTCTTCAAATAGGGCGTGAGGTCGATCATGTATTTCATGACCGGCCCGAAGATGGTGACGCGGGCGGCATCAGGGCCCTGGCCGGCGGCGAGCTGCACGGGCAGGCTTTCCAGGATGGCCTTGTACGGCATCTCGTCGATGACGACCTTAACATCGGGATTGGCCGTCATGAAGCGCTTGGCAAGTTCTGCGGTGGCCGGGCATTCGTTGCCATCGGAGTAGCAGGCGATGCGGATCTCGCCGGCCTGTGTGACCGACGCCGAAGCCAGCAGGGCGAGCCCGGCCAGAAGATGAACACGGGACATGAGACCCCCTCCATGGTTTTTTTCGTTAGCGATATCATGCCGGGAAAAGAACCTTGGCGGAAGCCCTCATCCATCCCGGGGATCGAAACGCGACCGCATCTTCGTTTGCCAATTGGCAAGCCATCCTCTAGGCAACGCCCATGCCATTCCGCGTTTATCTGCCGCTGCTGATCACCCTCGCGGTCCTGGCGCGCCTTGTTATCTACAAGGTGATGGCGATCCCGTTCGGCGGCTTGTCCACTGCGATGTGCCAGTACGATTGCGG
>JAYTHH010000353.1:0-3459 GCA_043732745.1 Rhodospirillales bacterium | reverse complement strand
TCGCGCCTGACGTCACCGACGCCGCCCGCGTTGTGCTGGCGCGCAAGAAGAAGTTGCGCCTGCTGATCACCGGTGGCCTGCCGGACCCGGCCGAGCCTGGCCTGTCCATCCGCACCATTTCAGGCGGCTTCCTGGCCCAGACCCGCGATGCCGGTCGCGTCTCGACCGATGCGCTTAAGGTCGTGACGCAGCGCGCGCCGACAGAGATCGAGTTGGCCGACCTGCTATTCGCCTTCCGCGTCTGCAAGCACGTGAAATCCAATGCCATCATCTACGCCCACGCAGGCGTCACCACCGGCATCGGCGCCGGCCAGATGAGCCGCGTCGACAGCGCCCGCATCGCCGCCTGGAAGGGAGCCGAGGCCGCCAAGGCCGCCGGTCTCGATATGCCGCTCACTGAAGGCAGCGTTGTCGCGTCGGATGCGTTCTTCCCGTTCGCCGACGGGCTTCAGGCCGCCATCGCCGCCGGTGCCACCGCCGTCATCCAGCCCGGCGGCTCCATGCGCGACGCCGAGGTGATCGCCGCCGCGGATGCCGCTGGTATCGCGATGGTGTTCACGGGCATGCGCCACTTCCGCCACTGAAAGCGGCGCTTTACCTTACGTAAACTCGGACCTCGCGTGCCGGCGTGCCGGCATCCTCGACAAGGCCGATATGGATCTTCTCCGGCGGCACACCTTGCTCGGCGATTGCCCGGACGATCGCGATAGCGTCGTCCTGGGCCTGCGCGTCCGGCACCTTGCCGCGCGCGACGGGGGTGACGACGTTGAATTCGACATCGGGCTTGCGGGACTGCGCGGCCTCCACGGCGCGGGCGAGATCTGGGCCGTAATCGATGCCGGGCGCGTCGAAACGCACCACCGCCAGCGGCAGCGGCGGCAGGGCGCGGACATCGGCGGGATCGGGAGCCACCGCCGGGTTAAAGGTCCGTTGGTCGATCAATGTCAGATAGGGCGGGCTGAAACTCGGCGCGCATCCGGCGAGCAGAAGGACCAGCGCAAGAGGGCGAATCACGTGCGATATTCCGGGGCTTCACGGTCCAGGATGCGCTTGACGCTTTCCAGATGCAGGCGCGCCCCCTCGCCGTCGCCGGAATTCATCTGGGCCGCAGTACGGGCGATCACGTCGGGCGCGACCTCTTTCAGCTTGCGGCCGGTGGACAGCGCCAGGCGCTGAACCTCGCAGGCACGCTCGAGGTAGTAAAGATCGTCCCAGGCCGTGGCGATATCGGTGCCGACCACCATCACGCCATGATTGCGCATGAACACGATATCCGCATCACCCATCGAGGCGGCGATGCGGTCGCCTTCCTGCTCGTCCAGCGCCAGGCCATTATAGGCGTCGTCTACGATCAGGCGACCGTGAAATTTCAGCGCGGTCTGCCCCGACCAGGCCAAAGGTGGACCTTCGAGCATGGCCAGCGCCGTGGCGTTCGGCATGTGGGTGTGCAGCGCCACCTGGGCGCGTGGCTTGTTCAGATGCACGCGGGCATGGATGAAGAACGCGGTGGCCTCCGGCACGCCGTCCCCGGCCACCACGCGGCCCTGGAAGTCGCAGACCAGCAGGCGTGAGGCGGTAATCTCCGAAAACGCCCAGCCATAGGGGTTGACCAGAAACAGCTCGTCGCTGCCCGGCACCATTGCGGAGAAGTGATTGCAGATCCCTTCGTGCATCCCCAACCGCGCCGCCATGCGAAAGCAAGCGGCAAGATCGACGCGCGCCTGGATTACCGCATCAATATCGAGCTGACTGTTGGACAGGATCGCAGGGGCGGGATTAAGTGCGTGTGCCATGACCGAAGGTTGCAGGAACAGCGAATCTAGGCAAGTTCAAGCCGGGTGCTGCCGGGCAGAAACGGGAAGAACCAAAGCTGCAAATCGGGCCGCTCATCAAAATTCGGCGTGTCGTATCGGGTGGGATAAATCGTGGTCGATGCCACCGTCTCGAACAGATCGCGGCGGACATACGTGACCTCCAGCGTCTCGACCATGGCGAAACCGCCAGTCTGGCTGATCGTGCCGAAATTGTTGCCGTGAACGTGGACAGGCACAAAATCGAGGGCAAGCGCCTTGAGCGCCGCCTGCACGCGGGCGTTGAAAGCGGGCTTGTCGAGATCGATCAGGTTGTGAAATTCGAGCGTGATCTGCGCGAATCGGACCAGGCAGGCGCGTGGCGTGGTGGCCAGCGTATCCCACTCCGCACCCTCGACATCCATTTTCAGAATCGGATTCATCGAATCATGGGGCAACCTGGCCATGTGGTCTTGCAGGGAGAACAGCGCCTCGTCCGGCTCCGACACGGCGGACACGCCGTTGCGAAACCACGTGAAATGCGGGTGCTCACCGGGCAGCGCGTCGATCGTGTGGTCGAACATGAGAATGAAATGGCCTTCCTCGGCCAGCTCGAAATCGAAGGTGACGGACGTCCCGATGCCGAAGCTCATCACCACCTGCTCGGGGCTGAGCGCATCCAGCAGCACATAGCCGCCATCGCCGATGCCGCCGATGCGGCGTTTCGCCACCCCCACGGCATCGCTGGGTATGAGCAGGCGCAGAGCCTCATAGACGATCCGTGATCCCATGTTCCGGCCTCCGTAATTGGGGCTGCATGTTGCATGTCTGGACCACTGTCGCCACCCCCGGCTGGACGCCGGGACTTGCAGGGCTGGCGGGGTGCTTATAGGAGAAGGCCCACGTTGGAGCCTGATGATTTTAGGGTGGTAAAATCAGCAGGCTCCAACCTGTTGTTTTGGCGATCATGTTTATGCGTTTGGGGGAAGCAACCTAGACACATCACGATCTGGAGGAGGCAGCCATGGCGTCGATTGCAGAAATCAGCGGCGACAATCCGGCTATCGCGACACAGTCAGCCATTCTTGCCCGCCCGGTGACCAACGAACGCCGCATGGCCGACGCCATTCGCACCTTGGCTATCGACGCGGTGGAAAAGGCGAAGTCCGGCCATCCCGGCATGCCGATGGGTATGGCCGACGTGGCCACCGCGCTGTGGACACGGTTTCACAAGTTCGACGCCGCCGACCCGCATTGGCCGGACCGGGACCGCTTCGTGCTGTCCGGCGGCCATGGGTCGATGCTGCTCTATGCGCTGCTGCACCTGACCGGCTTTGCCGGCATGACGATCGACGACCTGAAGAATTTCCGCCAGCTCCACTCCCCGGCCGCCGGACATCCGGAATACGGCGAGCATCCCGGCATCGAGGCCACCACCGGGCCGTTAGGCCAGGGGCTTGGGACAGCCGTCGGCATGGCGATTGCCGAGCGCGTGCTGGCCGCCCGATTTGGCCGCTCGCTGGTCGATCACCGCACCTGGGTGACATGTGGCGACGGCGATCTGATGGAGGGCATCAGCCAGGAGGCGATCAGCCTCGCCGGGCATCTGAAGCTGAACAAGCTGGTGGTGCTGTGGGACAACAACTCCATCAGCATCGACGGCGCCACC
>JAYTHH010000352.1:0-11203 GCA_043732745.1 Rhodospirillales bacterium | reverse complement strand
GCGCGCATTTGCGAATTGGTGCGTTACGAGTTTGGTGACATGAACCTGCATGGCGCCTGGACCGGACCAGCCGCGCTTGATCTTCGTCCGCTCTTACGCTTGAGCTTGGCACCATCGCCTATGACTATCTCGGCTGACTTTCAAAAGGACGCGCATCATGGCTCAACTGCAGGACAAGGTTGCCATCATCACGGGTGCGGCCAGCGGCATCGGCAAGGAAATTGCGCTGCGCTTCGGGCGCGAGGGCGCCAAGGTGGTGATCGCCGACCTCAAGATCGAGGCGGCGCAGGCGACGGTGGATGAGTTCAAGGCGCTGGGCATCACCGGGCTGGCGGTGGAGATGGACGTGAGCGACGAAGACGCGGTGAATGCGGGTGTGGCGAATGTGATCGCGGTGTTCGGCAAGGTGGACATTCTGGTGTCCAACGCCGGCATCCAGATCGTGCATCCGATCGAGGATTATCCGTTCGCCGACTGGAAGAAAATGTTGGCCATCCATCTGGATGGCGCGTTCCTGACCACCAAGGCTTGCATCAAGTCGATGTACGCCACCGGTGGCGGCAGCATCATCTATATTGGCTCGGTGCATTCGAAGGAGGCATCGGTCCTGAAATCCGCCTACGTGACCGCTAAGCACGGGCTACTGGGGCTGATGCGGACCGTGGCCAAGGAAGGTGCGAAGCACAATGTGCGCGCCAACGTGGTGTGCCCGGGCTTCGTGCGCACGCCGCTGGTGGAAAAGCAGATCCCCGAGCAGGCCAAGGCGCTTGGCATCACCGAGGACGAGGTTGTCAAGAACGTGATGCTGAAGGAGACGGTGGACGGCGAATTCACCACCGTGGACGACGTGGCCGATTGCTGTCTGTTCTTTGCGGCCAGCCCGACCAATGCGCTGACCGGACAGTCGATCGTGGTGTCGCATGGTTGGTACATGAACTGACGCTTGAGAGGGTGGTCGTCGGGCACCCGGCCAACATTTTGTGTGGCCAGGCGTTTCGGCTACACTCCGCGTTACGAAAAAGACCGAGGGAGGGCCGTATGCCCGACGCTTTTATCTGTGATTTCGCCCGCACCCCGATCGGCCGTTATGCCGGCGCCTTGAAGGACGTTCGCACCGACGACCTTGCGGCCCACCCGCTGCGGGTGCTGCGCGAGCGCCACGCCCGCGTGGACTGGGCGGCGCTGGATGACACCTATTTCGGCTGCGCCAACCAGGCCGGCGAAGACAATCGCAACGTCGCGCACATGGCGACGCTTCTGGCCGGCTTTCCCACCGAGGTTCCAGGCGCCACGCTGAACCGGCTATGCGGGTCGGGCCTGGACGCCGTCGGCACTGCCGCGCGCGCCATTCGGTCGGGCGAGGCGGAACTGATGCTGGCCGGCGGCGTGGAGAGCATGACGCGGGCGCCGTTCGTGCAGGGCAAGGCCACCGAGGCGTTCAGCAGGACGGCCGAGATCTACGACACCACGATCGGCTGGCGTTTTGTGAACGGGTTGATGAAGACGATGTATGGCGTCGATTCGATGCCGGAGACCGCCGAGAACGTGGCGGAGGATTTTCAGATCAGCCGCGCCGACCAAGACGCGTTCGCGCTTCGGAGCCAGCAGAAATGCAAGGCAGCGCAGGCGGCGGGCTTCTTCGCGCGCGAGATCGCGCCGATCACCATCAAGGGCCGCAAGGGCGACACGGCGGTGGACACCGACGAGCATCCGCGCGGCGACACCACGATCGAGATGCTCGCGAAGCTGCGCGCACCGTTCCGCAAGGACGGGTCGGTCACAGCGGGCAATGCGTCGGGCGTCAATGACGGGTCCGCGGCGCTGATCATGGCGAGCGAAGCAGGGGCCATGCGTCACGGCCTGACGCCACGCGCCCGGGTGATCGCCATGGCCACCGCCGGCGTGCCGCCGCGCATCATGGGCATGGGCCCGGCGCCAGCTGTGCAGAAGCTGCTGGCGCGGACTGGGTTTTCGCTGTCGGACATCGATTTCATCGAGTTGAACGAGGCGTTCGCCAGCCAGGGCATCGCGGTGCTGCGGCAGTTGGGCCTGTCGGAAAATGACGAGCGTGTGAACCCGCATGGCGGCGCCATCGCCCTTGGTCATCCGCTCGGCGCGTCGGGCGCGCGGCTTGCGATAACGGCGCTCAATGCGCTCGAAACCCATGGCGGCAAGCGCGCCATCGCCACCATGTGCATCGGCGTGGGGCAGGGCATCGCGTTGATGATCGAGCGCGTTTAGAGGCGCTACCGTCGAGTGGACAAAGTCCACCATCTCCATACGTTGGGAGACGGCGGACTTCATCCGCCCTAAGCGGCGATCAGTTCCTTCATATTTGTTGCAGTTTCGAAGCGCAGCAAGTTGTCGGCCAGCCTTTCGGCGGCTGCATCGCCCATCACCGTACTAGTCAGCCCCAGGAATTTGGCACGCAGTTCGGTGTCGGTGAGGAAATTGCCCGGCTCGCCCTTGGGCACGATGGTCGTGCGGGTGAAATCCTGGCCGCGGGCGTGGATGGTGACGGTACCGGACATGTTGGTGGGGAATTCGGCCTGCATCGCGTCATCATGCACGCAGGACACTTTCGCCAGCAGCGCGCGCACGGCCGGGTTCTGCAATTCGCCGTAGCTGTCCCAGCCCATCGCCCCCGTCGCGAGCGCACAGGACAGCACGAAGGGGCCACTGAACTGTGCGTCCACAACGTTCTGAGGATTGGCGCGTTTCTCGGCGGGCACGCCCACCAGCAACAGCCCGGCATTGGACAGGCCGTAGGTGATGCTCTCGACTTCCTCCGGCTTCAGATTGTATTCCGCCCGTAGCGCCAGTACGGCGTCGATACCGGCATGGCCGTAGCGGCAGGATGGGTATGGCTTCACGGCGGTGTTCATCAATTCGAACACGGTGCCGAGATCCTGCGTCACCCGGGCCGGGTTCGGCGCCGGGGCATAGGCTTGCAGAAAGCCGAGCCGGCCCTCCAACGCTTCGGACGCCCCCCGAAAGCCTTCGCGCGCCAACGTGGCGGCGGTGAGGCCGGCCATCGCGGCCCAGCCGACCTGGAAGCGCTTGGTCCAGGCGCCGTTGGCGAGAAACTGCAGGCTGCCAGAGGATTGCGAGAGCGCGATGCCCAGCGCGTTCTCCATCCCGTCGGCATCGAGCCCGAAAACCCGCGCGGCCGCAGCGGCAGCACCGAACGCGCCGCAGGTGGCGGTGGGGTGAAAGCCGCGGTCGTAATGGGCACCGGCGGGGAGTGCCAGCGCGATGCGCAGCACCACTTCATAGCCTGCCACGATCGCCGCCAGCACGGTCTCGCCGTTGGCACCCGTCATTTCGGCCGCCGCCAGCGCCGCCGGAATGACGGGTGCTCCGGGATGCAGCGAGGCGGCGGCATGGGTGTCGTCAAAATCCAGCGAATGGGCGAAGGCGCCGTTGAGGAACGCGGCGCCGGCGGGGGTGTAGCCGGCGGCGTCGGCGAACACGTGGCAGGTGCCGCCGGTCAACCCCAGCGCTTTGGCGGCAGCGAGCAGCGCCGGCGTGCTTTCGGAATCGTGCCGGCCGCGGACGATGTTGCCCACCAGATCCAGCACCAGTTGCCGCGTGCGGACCACCACGTCAGGCGGCAGGTCGGCCAGTTTGAGCCCGGCGCAGTAGGTGGCGAGATCGATTGTGATTCTCATGGCAGCGTTCCTTGTTCCCTTGCCCCGATCTTCGCGCTTCTGCGGGGGGCTGCCAACCACGCGAGTTTGATTGCGGTGCGGCGGTGGCATGTGGCACATCGGGCTATGCTCACACGTCGCACCCTGATCGCCTCATCCGTCCTGCTCGCGCCCGCTCTGCCCGCAGGTGCCGCACAACCGGCCGCATCGCCACAACCGGGGGATCTGGCCAGCTTCAACGCCTATATGGGCGAGTTTCGCGCCCAGGCCCGGAAGGCCGGAGTGTCCAATGCCACGATCGAGCGCTCGCTGTCGGGCCTGCGTATCAACCAGCGCGTCATTGATCTGGACCGTAACCAGCCGGAGAGCAAACTCACCTGGCAGCAGTACAAATCCCGGCTCGTCAGCGACCTACGCATCGCCAAGGGTCGGCCGCTTTACGCGAAGCACCGCCAATTGATCGCTGCCATCACCCAGCGCTACGGCGTGGCGCCCGGCGTGCTGATGGGGATCTGGGCGCTGGAATCGGATTACGGCGCCCAGATGGGCGGTTTCAACGTGATCGAATGCCTGGCGACCTTGGCGTGGGAGGGCAGGCGACGCGCCTATTTCGCATCCCAGCTGGTGGACGCGCTGCGCATCGTCGAGCGCGGCGACATCACGCCGGACAAGATGATCGGCAGCTGGGCGGGTGCGATGGGCCAGACCCAGTTCATGCCCGACAGCTTCATTAAATACGCCGTCGACTACACCGGCACCGGACGGCGCGACCTGTGGACAGACATGGGTGACGTGTTCGCCTCGACCGCCAACTATCTGTCCAAGGAGGGCTGGCGGCTCGACATTCCCTGGGGCCAGGCCACCGTGCTGCCGGCGGGCTTCGATCCGTCGCTGGCCGGGCACGACAAGCGCCGCAGCGTGACGGAATGGCGCCGATCGGGCTTGGCGATCCCGGGTGTGCCGGAAGATACCAAGGTGGACGTGCTGCTGCCCGGCGGCCCCGGCGACGAGGCCTATGTGGCATTCTACCCGAGTTACCGCGCCATTCGTCAGTACAACCCGCCCGACAAATACTGCATCAGCGTGGGTCTGCTCGGCGACGCGATCACCGCGTGAACAAGGCTTTGGCGCTGGCCGCGCTGCTTGTGCTGGCTTCGTGCGGCCAACGCTCCGGCCCGCCGCTGCAGAACAGTCCGACATTCGTGGTGGGTGAGCCGTATCAGCAGAACGGCGTCTGGCGATACCCGCGGGCAGAATACGGGGTGGACCAGACCGGTCTGGCCACCACGGCGCCAGATCATGTCGGCCAGACCGCTGATGGCGAGATCTTCGACCAGACCGCCATGGCAGCTGGGCACCGCACCTTGCAGCTTCCCGCCATCGTGCGGGTAACCAATCTGGAGAACGGCCGCCAGATTGTGGTGCGAGTCAACGATCGCGGCCCGCCGCAGCCGTCGCGGCTGCTCGCGCTGACGAAGCGGGCCGCCAAGTTGCTCGATATCCGCGCTGACGGCACCCGTATCCGCGTGCAGATGCTCGATACCGAAACCCGCCAATTGCAGGCCGAACTGGCCTCCGACGGGCCAAAGCTGGATCTGGCGAGTGCGCCGCGCGAGGCGATCGCCGTGGAAACCCTGTCCGCCCCCGGCGGCACTGCCCAGTCGTCGCATATTCGCGTAGCAGCCGCGCGTGTGGAGCCGGTGATGCGCACGGCCAGCGCTGGTACCGCTGTGCTGCTGCGCCTGCCGGAAGCGGTGACGCAGGGGTATGTCAGCCCGGCTAAGCTGTTCATCGACGCCGGGTCATTCGGGCGGCAAGATTACGCATTAATCTTGGTTAATCGACTCGCCTATCTCGGCGCCCGCCTGACGACGAGCCACACCGCACCGCGTGAGAAGGCGTATCGTATCCGGATTGGGCCATTTGCGAGCGTGCCCGAGGCCGAGGCCATGCTGGAGCGCACTATCAGCGCAGGAGTGAACGATGCCGCCATCGTCGTCGAATAGAATGGGGTTGAATAGAACCGGAAGCTTTGGTCGCAGGCTCCTGCTGCTGGCAGGTGCCGCCATGCCGTTTTCCGCAAACGCGCAGCCGGCAAAGAAGCTCGCGCCGAAGCCCGCCTCCCCCAAGCCCACAGCACATGGGCCGGCGCGCAAGCCGTCCGACCCCGTCGCCAACGGCTCGCCGGCGCAAACGCCGATCGGTCCGCTGGACACGGCGGCGAGATATGCCGTCATTCTCGATCACAACAGCGGCGCCACCCTGCTAGACAAGGATGCCGACGTTTCGCAAACGCCATCCTCGATGACCAAGCTGATGACCGCCTATCTCGTCTATGAGCGGCTGAAGGCAGGTCGCCTGACGCTCACGCAGGAGCTGCCGGTCAGCGAGCGGGCCTGGCGCATGGGCGGCTCGAAGATGTTTGTCGAGCTGAACAACAACGTGAAGGTCGAAGACCTCATCCGCGGCATGATCGTGCAGTCAGGCAACGATGCCTGCATCGTGCTGGCCGAGGGGATCGCCGGATCGGAGGAAGGCTTCGTCGAGCTGATGAACGCCAAGGCGCGGGAGTTCGGGCTGACCAAGACCAACTTCAAGAATTCGACCGGCTGGCCTGACCCCGATCACCACATGACCGTGCGCGACATCGCTTTAATCGCCCGGCGGCTGATCACGGATTTCCCAGAGTATTATAAGTATGACTCCGAGAAGACATTCAAATACCACGGGATCGAACAGCAAAATCGCAACGCGCTGGTGCAGAAGGGCGTGGCTGACGGGCTGAAGACTGGGCACACCGATGATGGCGGCTACGGACTTGTGGCCAGCGCACAGCGCGGCGGAAGGCGGGTGATCGTGGTGGTGAACGGTCTGCCGACCATGCGGGCCCGCGCCGAGGAAGGCGAGCGGCTGCTGGAATGGGCGTTTCGCGAATTCGAGAACGTCAATCTGTTCACAGCAGGCGACGTGGTGGAACAGGCGCCGGTCTGGCTCGGCAGTGCCGCCACCGTGCCGCTGGTCGCCGGACGCGACCTTGTCATCACCATGCCGCGCAACTGGCGGCAGAAGGCGGCGATCGCAGTGGACTACGAAACGCCGATGAAGGCGCCAATCGTGCGTGGCACCAAGCTGGGCCAGCTCACCGTGAACGGCGAGGGCGTGCCTGAGATGAACGTGCCGCTTCTGGCCGGTGCCGATGTGGCGCGGCTTGGTCTGCCCGGGCGTGCCGTGGCGGTGCTGTCGCATTACCTCACCGGTACCTGATGCGTCGGCGAGGCCGCTTCATTACGCTGGAGGGCGGCGAAGGCGCAGGCAAATCCACCCAGGCGACAAGACTTACGGCGTTCCTCGCCAACTCCGGCTTTCCGGTAATACAGACGCGCGAACCCGGTGGATCACCAGCGGCCGACATCCTGCGCGAGCTGCTGCTGTCCGGCCGGCATGACTGGGCGCCTCTGGCTGAGGTCATGCTGCATTTTGCCTCGCGCGCCGAGCATATCGCGCGCGTGATCGCCCCGGCACTAGAGGCTGGCACCTGGGTGATCTGCGACCGTTTCGCCGACAGCACGTTGGTCTATCAGGGGTGGGGGCTGGGTGCCGATCGTGCCGCCATCCGGACGTTGACCGAGATGATGGGCATCGTGCCGGATCTGACGCTGATCCTCGACATCGACGTCGCCACCACCCAGGCGCGACTGGCGTCGCGCGGGACGGTGGCGGATCGCTACGAGATACTCGGCGCCGCATTCTTTCAACGTATCCGCGACGGGTTTAAGGCAGTGGCGGCGGAGCATCGGGATCGCTGCGTTCTGCTATCCGGCGAAGGCGACGCCGATACCGTGACGGAGGCGCTGACCGGTGCCCTGCGCCAGCGTTTTTCAGAGCTGGCATGAGCACGCCGCCTCCGCGCGAGAACGCGCTGCTGCTCGGCCAGACCGAAGCCGAGGCGTTGCTGGTCGACGCCATGGCGTCTGGCCGCATGCATCACGCCTGGCTGATCACTGGGCCACAGGGCGTGGGCAAGGCTACCTTGGCCTATCGTTTCGCGCGCGCCATTCTGGCCGGGCGCAACGCCACCGGCTCACTCGCGATGGAAGCGTCGCATCCCGTGTTTCGTCGCGTCGCCGCGGGCACCCACGCGGACCTGCTGACGGTCGAGCGCGAATGGGACGAGAAAAGAAAAAAACTGCGCGGCGAGATCGTGATCGACACCGTGCGTGGCGTGGCCGCCTTCCTGCGGCTGACCGCGGCCGAGGGCGGCTGGCGCGTGGTGATCGTTGACGGCGCCGAGGACATCAACCGCAACGCCGCCAACGCCTTGCTGAAGGTGCTGGAGGAGCCGCCACCACGCACCGTCATCCTACTCGTTTGTTCTGCGGCAGGACGTCTGCTGCCGACCATTCGCAGCCGCTGCCGCAGGCTGCGGCTCGGCAAGTTGGACAATGCCACCATGGCTGAGCTCGCCGCGCGGTATCTGCCGCAGATGCCGTCCGATCAGGCCGATCGCCTCGCCAGCCTTGCGGAGGGTTCCATCGGCCGTGCGCTGCAACTGGCGGATGGCGATGGCATTCCCGCAGCAGACTTGGTCGGCCAGGTGCTGGACGCGCTGCCATGGCCACGGCCGACGCTCGCCTACGATGTGGCCGACGCGCTGGGCCGCAGCGAGGATGCGTTCTCCACCTTTATGGATCTTCTGCGGGCGGCCCTCGCAGGCGCGGTGCGCGAGACGGCGCGCGGGCAGCCGGACCCGGAGCAGGCAAGGCTGCTCGGCGCCAGGCCCCTTGATGCCTGGGTGGAGATCTGGCAGGCCTTGGGCATTGTTCAGGCCGAAACCGAAGACCTATATCTGGACAAGCGACAAGCCATCGCCCAGGCAGTGGCGATGCTCGCCCAGCCTGTTTGATCTATTCGAAAGTTGTCATGAAACCAAAGTATTACGTCGCGACACCGATCTTCTATGTGAATGGTGCGCCCCATATTGGCCACGCCTACACGATGATCGCGGCAGATGTGCTGGCGCGTTTCAAGCGGCTCGACGGCTTCGACGTGTTCTTCCTGACTGGCACCGACGAGCATGGCCAGAAAGTTGAGAAAGCGGCAGCGGATGCAGGGCAGGGGCCGCAGGCGTTCACCGACCAGATCAGCTCCAGCTTCGCCGATCTGGCAAAGGCGATGGACGTGTCCAACGACCAGTTCATCCGGACCACAGAGGAACGCCACAAACGCACCAGCGCCGCCTTGTGGGAGCGTCTGAAGCAGGATGGCCACATCTATCTCGGTGGCTACGAAGGCTGGTACGCCATTCGCGATGAAGCATTCTATGACGCCGAAGAGCTGACGACGAACGCCGTCGGCCAGAAGATCGCCCCCACCGGGGCCCCCGTGGAATTCGTGACGGAGCCCAGCTATTTCTTCCGTATGTCGGCGTTCCAGGACCGTCTGATCGCGCATATCGAGGCCAATCCGGATTTCGTGGCACCTGCCGCACGGCGCAACGAGGTTCTGGGATTCCTGAAAAGCCCGCTGCGCGACCTGTCGATCAGCCGCACCAGTTTCCGCTGGGGCATACCGGTGCCCGGCGACGAGGCCCATGTGATGTATGTGTGGCTGGATGCTTTGACAAACTACCTCACTGCCGTCGGCTATCCCGATGAAACCACGGCATTATGGAAATACTGGCCAGCCGATCTTCACCTGGTCGGCAAGGATATCCTGCGCTTTCATGCGGTGATCTGGCCAGTCATGCTGATGGCAGCCGGCCTGCCGTTGCCGACCCGAATTTTTGCCCATGGCTGGTTCACCGTCGAAGGTGAGAAGATGAGCAAGTCTATCGGCAACGTCATCGAGCCGCGAGCGCTGGCCGCGCAGTTCGGCGTGGACGCCATCCGCTTCTTCCTAATGCGCGAAATCACCTTCGGGTCCGACGGCGACTACAGCCGTGCCTCGCTGATCCGGCGCCTGAACATCGAGCTGGCCAACGACCTCGGTAATCTCGCCCAGCGCACCTTGTCGTTCGTGGCCAAGAATGCCGGGGCGGCGATGCCGGAGCGAGGGCAGGGCGACGCGTTGGAGGATGCCGCCTTGCAGGCGCAGATGGCGGCGCTGCCGGATATCGTGCGCCAGGCGATCCACCGCCAGGCGTTCCACGATGCGCTGGAGGCGATCTGGGTCGCGATCCGCGCAGGCAACGCCTATATCGACCAACAGGCGCCGTGGACGCTGCGCAAGACTGACACGGCAAGGATGGCGGCGGTGCTGGCACAGTTGCTCGATCTGCTGCGCGTGGTGGCGACCTTGCTGCAGCCGTTCATGCCGACCAGCATGGCGCGCATGCTCGACCAGCTCGGCGTGCCCGAAACGGCGCGCAGCATCGGAGCACTGGCCAGCCCGATCGCCTTCGGAACCGCGTTGCCGCCGCCGGCCGGGGTATTTCCACGCTTTGTCGAGGACGCGGCGTGATGCTGATCGATAGCCACTGCCATCTTGATTATTACAATGACGAAGAGCGCGCCGAGATTCTCCGCCATTGCGCCGAGGCCGGGGTCGGCGAGTTGGTCACCATCGGCACGCGGCTGACCCAGTCGGCCCTGGTGCGCGGCATCGCCGATGCACATGCCAATGTGTGGTGCACGGTGGGCGTGCACCCGCACAACGCCGCCGAATTCGACGTGCCGACGCCGGAGGCGATCGCCGCCGAAGCGGATCATCCCAAGGTGATAGGCATCGGGGAGTCGGGCCTGGATTATTTTTACGACAAGGCGCCGCGGGACCTGCAACAGGCCAGTTTCCGCGCCCATGTCCGCGCGGCGCGGCTGGCGGGCCTACCGTTGGCAATCCACGCCCGCAACGCCGATGACGACATCGCCGCCATCCTGCGCGAGGAGCGCCAGGACGGCGCGTTCGACTTCCTGCTGCACTGCTTCAGTTCAACGCGTGCGCTGGCGGACGCGGCGATCGAGATGGGCGGCTATGTCAGTTTCTCCGGCATCCTGACATTCCCAAAATCCCAGGAAATCAGAGATATCGCGCGAGACATGCCACTGGAGCGGCTTCTGGTGGAGACCGACAGCCCTTATCTGGCGCCGGTGCCCTATCGCGGAAAACGCAATGAGCCTGCCTGGGTCGCGCACACCGCGTCGGTGCTTGCGCAGATCCACGACATGACGCCTTCGGAAATGGCGGCACTGACGACGACGAATTTCCGTCGTCTGTTCAAGAAGGCCGCATGACTCTGCGCGTGACGTTGCTCGGCACCGGCGCGTCGGCCGGCGTGCCGCTGATAGGCGGCGATGATGGGGCAGGCGACTGGGGGGAATGCGACCCACGTGAGCCGCGCAACCGGCGCACGCGGTCATCGATCCTGCTGCAAAGGGTCGAAGACGGTGATATCGGCGGCACCATCCTGGTCGACACCTCGCCGGACATGCGCACCCAGCTTCTGGCCAATCAGGTCCGCAGCGCCGACGCCATCCTCTACACCCACGCCCATGCCGACCACGTGACCGGACTGGATGACGTGCGCGTGCTCAACCGCATCACCGGCAGGCCGCTAA
>JAYTHH010000351.1:0-3467 GCA_043732745.1 Rhodospirillales bacterium | reverse complement strand
GGGCATCCTTGCCTGGCGCTGCCCAGCAGGTTCCGGGAGATGCCGACGCGGACGATGCGGGGGCTGGGCATGCCGGTGGCGACCGATGACGGGCCATTGCACCGCGTTCCTCACTCGGTGTGGCTGTGGGGGCGGCTGTTCGACGAGGCGCCGATCCTGCGTCTGGGCCAAGCGCTGGAACAGGCGTTCGGCGTGGCCGGCGCACGGCCTCCCGGCTGCGCATGAGCGACGTGGTGACATTGCTGGAGGCGGCATTTCCGCGAACCCTTGATGAATTGGTGGCGCGTTTCTCTGGGCCGGACTGGCTGGGTTGCCGGGTGGAGGCCTGGGTGTTCGAGGATCTCGCGCCGCGGCGTGCGGCGTGTGCGGCCTTGGCTGACGTTGGCGTAGAGGCGGTTTTTCGAAGCGCCTACAAGCCGTTGTTGCATGCGTATCTCGACGATGGCCTCCCGGCTGGGCCGATCGCCCTGCCCACCCATCCGGATGCGGCTCCGGGTCGATTTGCGCTGGAGGCGTATCCGCTGCTTGGGCTTTCGCCGGGCACATGGATTTTGCAGCCAGGCGTAAGCCCGCTCGATTATCGTCTGTCGGATGGGACGACGGTGTTCGCGCCCAATCGCGTTCGCCATGACAGCCATGGCGCTACGACACTGTCGTGCTGTGGGTGGCTGCGGGTGTGGCGCGACGGGACGCTTCTGATCGACGAAGCCGTTGAAACCGAATTCGAGCAGGCTTTCAGCGCTGTGATAACAGCCGTTGCAGCTCATCGCTGGCCGGAGTCGATGCCGTTCTTCGACGCGCTGCATGTGGAGGTGCAGACCGGCGGCATCAGCCGAAAGCTGGATCTGGGCCATGAATGCGTGGACACCCAGGAGGCGCTGCACGAGGACCTTTATTTTAGCCTGATCGAGTGGTTTCAGGTGATCGCCGGCCTGCCGCCGGGAGACCGGACCTTGCAGCCAGGCCAGATCGTGCCGGAAATCTTGCACACCACCGGTGCCACGCGGGTTCGGGTGCGGCTGATATCGGGGCTGCCAGAGCCTGTGGCGCTTGGGGATGAGCCGGTGGATACGACCGCTCGCGCCCTGGATGCGGACCAGATCGCACGAAGCCTGCTGGCGCTGCCGGGGGATCGTTTCGTGGCGCAATCGGTGCAAGGTCGATCGGTGGACGGGCTGCACCGGCCAGGCGCCTTGCCAGGACTGGTGGTGACGGCGGGCCAGCATGCCAACGAGACGTCTGGCGTGGTGGGGCTGTTGCGGGCGGCGCCGTTGCTGCTGGCGCGGGAGGATGCAGAATTGGCGCTGGTGACTACGGAAAATCCCGACGGCTACGCGTTGCACCGCCGGCTCTGTGCCACGCATCCGCGGCACATGCATCACGCCGCGCGCTACACTGCTTTGGGAGACGATCTGGGCGCGCGGTTGGCGCCGCCGTATTACGAGGCCGATGCGCGGCGAGAGGCGATCGCACGGACCCGCGCCGTTTTGCATATCAGCCTGCACGGCTATCCCGCCCAGGAATGGACGCGCCCGCTATCCGGATATGTGCCGAGCGGCTTTGCCGACTGGACCTTGCCGTGCGGATTTTTCCTGATCATGCGACATCACCCCGGCCGCCGAGCCGACGCGGTGCAGTTCCTCGACGCGCTGACCGAGCGGCTTTCGGCAAATGCGGAACTTGTGGCAATGAATCGTGCCCAGTTGGCCCTGCGCCAGGCGCATCTGGCCGTCACGGATGGACTAATGCTGCACGACATACATTGCCGGGTGGCCCAGGACACGCGCTCCCCGGTGCCGTTCACGCTAATCACAGAATACCCGGACGAGACGATTGAGGGGGACGCGTTCCGCCAGGCGCATCTGGTGCAGCGGGACACGGTGCTTCATGCGGCTGATCTGCTTTGGGCGGGCGCACTTTCGGGGTTGGCGGGCGCATGACCCCGCCAGCGAGACGGCGATGACGGCTGGCATCAGCACGGCGGCATATCACGACCTTCATGAAACGCGCGGTCGTGACACAGGCGGAAAGCGGCTTCAAGGGCATTAGGCTGTCGCTGGTCGCGGGTCGCCTGCATCCGGGATGGCCGGGCGATCTGGATCAGCCGCGCGTGCGGCGCCAACAGGTTGGCGCGCTCGATCAGAACGGCCGGTGGTTGTTTGGCCATGAAGGCGATGATGTCGAACCGGATGCCCTCGCCCAGTAGCATGGCGCTGATTGAGCCCGCTTCATGGGGGCGGAAGACGGCGATGCCGCGAGATTCCAGCCATTCGGCGTCGGCATCCCGCGCGATGGCTGATGTGGCAGCGACGGTCACGGCGAACTCGGCGGCATGAAGCATCAGCAGGAAGTCGATATGCGGGCCAGGGGTCGGAAGACGGTCATCGATGACCAGAATCCGCCCGATCGGCGGGATGAGCGGGGGCCTGGCCTGCCAGGCAGCCTGCAGGTTCGCATCACAGCGGCCGAAATCCGGCAGGTGCGGATCAAGATCGGCGCCATCCGCGCAATGTGCGACTGCGGCCGGTTGGACGAGGATATCCCGGCCGGTTGTCCGGAATTGCAGGCAGAGATCGAGCACCGCTTCCGTGAGCCCCTGCGACACCATCTGATTTCGGCGATGCGGCGCGCTGGCGATGGCGTCGGCGGAGATCAGAAAACCCAAGGCGCTGACCGCTTCGACTTTACGGAGACAGCGATAGGCTGGGTTGCCGGACAATTCGAGTTGGCCGGATTCGCGCGGAATGTCGCCGTCGCCCGCGTCGATGCCTGCGCTTCGCAGCAGACCGTCCTGGAGGCCAACCACCAGGCCACCGATCACCGCGGCGTTCGGGTTGGCCTGATGGACGGAAAGCAGATGGTCCAGCCAGAACGGGTCGGGCCGCAGCAAAGGCGCCAAGAACACGATGGGGACATCCGGGCGGGCCAGCCTCGCAATCCAGGTGGGCAGATCGGCCTCCTGATCCGCAGCGATCCGAAGATTTCGAACCGTCGCGTGCAGAAGTGCAGCCTCCGACGAGGTGCCACGATCGAACAGAATGATCTCTGCGTGCTGGTCGGTGCCTTGTCCGTGCAGGTGCTGAAGGCAGGCACGGAGCTCTGCGATATCGGTGCCGACGGGCATGATCAGGGTGGCCTTAGGATGGGTTGGGACCGAGAGGACAAGGTCGCCTTCGGCTGGGTCCGGCTCAGCCAGCGTGGGCGCTGGCACGTGAAAGGCATCGCGTGCGAAAGGCGCCCTTCGCTCCTGTGCCATGTCCTGGAACAGGCTTCCCAGCGTGGCGAACAGGTCGGTGATCGGCGAGCGCGCCTCTCGAAGCGCATCTTCAGCCATGAACGCGGCAAGATCGGCTCCGAGCCGGCGAATGATGTGTTCGATATCGGCCAGCCGGTCCTGGGTGGCTGCAAGCTGACCGAGGCGGGCGATGCAAGGCACGCCGAAACCTTGGCCGGTGGCCGCATCGGCG
>JAYTHH010000350.1:0-11224 GCA_043732745.1 Rhodospirillales bacterium | reverse complement strand
TGGGCCGCTTCCTCGCCGGTGGCGTCGTAAAGGGCTGCCGCCAGTTCCGGTTCCGGCAGTCGGATCTCGCCGCGGCGGTGCAGACCCTCATAGACGGTGCCTGGCTCGATGGTAAGCTGGTAGAGCGACAGATGATCCGCCGCGAGCGCGAGCGCCTGGCGCAGCTCGGTGCGCCAGGCCGCCATCGTTTGGTCCGGGCGGGCGTAGATCAGATCGAACGAAATCCGCGGGAAGATGCGCCGGCCGATCTCCAGTGCGGCGATCGCCTCACCGGGGGAGTGTTGGCGGCCGAGGCGGTGCAGATCGATCTCGTTAAAACTCTGCACGCCGATGGAGATGCGATTCACGCCGGCCTGGCGGAACGCGCCAAGGCGCGTGGCCTCCACACTTGTCGGATTGGCTTCGAGCGTGATCTCGCAATCGGGCTGCACGTCGAACAGACGGGTAACATCGGCGATGAGGTCCGCCACCGTCTGCGGGTCCATCAGGCTGGGGGTGCCGCCGCCGAAGAAGATCGACGCCAAGGGGCGGCGGCCGAGCCGCGCCGCCTCCCATTGAAGTTCGGTGCGCAGTGCGCGGGCGAAGCGGGTTTGGTCGATGCGCTCGCGGACATGCGAGTTGAAGTCGCAATAGGGGCATTTGGCCAGGCAGAACGGCCAGTGGATGTAGAGGGAGAGGGGCTCCATCATCATGATATAGTGTGTTAGCCGCCTGATGTAGGACGGCATGCCGCCAGAAGCTGCGCCAACGCGTGGGCGCGATGGCTGTCTGCGTTCTTTTCCGACGCTGGGATTTCGGCGTAGGTGCGATCTGAGCCGACGGGAACGAACATCGGATCATAGCCGAAGCCAGCGTCTCCGCGCGGTGGCCAGACCGCGTGGCCCTCGACGCGACCGAGGAACGTGGCGGTCTCGCCGTCCGGCCAGGCGAGGCAGAGGGCGCTGGTGAACCAGGCGCGGCGGTCGGCGTTGGCGCCGATTTCGACTTGTACCCGCGCCATGGCGGCGACGAAATCGGCGGGCTTGCCGGCCCAGCGTGCCGAATAGATGCCCGGTGCACCATCCAGTGCGGCTGCGGAAAAGCCACTGTCATCGGCCAATGCCGGCTTGCCCGATGCGACAGCGGCCGCCAGCGCCTTGATGCGGGCGTTGCCGAGGAAATCCGTCGCCGTCTCGTCCGGCTCCGGCAAGCCGAGGTCCCCGGCGGAGACAACCACCACGCCGAGTGGCGCCAGCAGCGTGTCGAACTCGCGCAGCTTGCCTTTGTTGTGGGTGGCCAGGACCAGCGTGGCCCCGGCTTCGAGCCTACGGGGCATCAGTCCGCCAACGCGGCCAACTGGGCGGCATGCAGTTCGGCCGTGCCCGTGCGGGCCAGCGCCATCAGCGCGTCGAACTGCGCCGGCAGGAACGAAGTCTTTTCCGCCGTCGCCTGGATTTCGACGATGCCGCCCTCGGCGGTCAGCACGAAATTGGCGTCGGCCTCGGCATTGCTGTCCTCGGCGTAGTCCAGGTCGAGCACCGCATGGCTTTCGTAGAGGCCGCAGGACACCGCCGACACCTGGCCCAGCATAGGCACGGAGGTGATGACGTTCATCTTGATGAGATGCTTGAAAGCCAGGTTCAGCGCCACCCAGGCGCCGGTGATGGATGCGCAGCGCGTGCCGCCATCGGCGTTCAGCACGTCGCAGTCCAGCGTGATCGACATTTCGCCCATCGCCGCGAGGTCGGTCACGGCGCGCAGGCTGCGGCCGATCAGGCGCTGGATCTCCTGGGTGCGGCCGGACTGCTTGCCGCGCGCGGCCTCGCGGTCGCCGCGGGTGTGGGTGGCACGGGGCAGCATGCCGTATTCGGCGGTGACCCAGCCCTGGCCCTTGCCGCGCAGGAACGGTGGCACGCGCGATTCCACGCTGGCGGTGCACAAGACTTCGGTGCCGCCCATCTTGATGATGCAGCTACCCTCAGCATGATGCGAAAACCCGGGGACGATGCTGACGCTGCGGAGCTGGTCAAGGGCGCGGCCAGAGGGGCGCAAGATAGACGGGCGCATAGGAATTCTCACTCGGTTGGTTCTCGCGGCCTATGGCGGCAGACCGCGGATTGCGCAAGTGTTGGCGTTTGGAGGGACCATGTTGAAACTCGGAATCATTGGCGCCGGCATAATGGGCGAGCGGCTGGCCCGCGCCGCACTGGATCAGGCAAATGGCAGCGTGGAGATCGTGGGCATCTGGGACCCGTCGCCGACCGCGATGACGCGGATCGGCGCGGAACTGCCTGGCGTGCCGCACCTGGCCTCGGCGGATGCGCTGACCGCTGCGGCCGACTGCGTCTATGTCGCCTCGCCGCCGGCCAGCCATCTTGGCCACGCAAGGCGCGCGCTGGATACGGGAAAAGCGGTGTTCTGCGAAAAGCCGCTGGCCGTGGATATCGCTGATTCGGAAGCCTTCGTGGCGCAGAATCGCGGCGCGCGGGCGGCCGTGAACTTCCCCTTCGCCTCCTCGTTCGCCGTGGCCCGGCTGGCCGAATGGATGGCCGCCATCGGCACGCCGCGCACGCTGACGATCGACGTTGCGTTCCGGGTCTGGCCGCGGCCTTGGCAGCACGACGCTGCGTCATGGCTCGATCATCCGGCCGAGGGCGGCTTCACCCGCGAGGTGGTGTCGCATTTCCTGTTCCTGGCGCGTCGGTTGCTCGGCCCGCTGACGCTGATCGAACAACTGGTGCAATTCCCCGAGGACGGCGCCAGCGAGCGCGACATAAGGGCGCGGCTGACCGCTGGCGATGTGCCCGTGAACCTCACCGGCAATGTTGGCAACACACCGAAGGACGATCACAACGCCTGGACCCTGCGCGGCGACGGCGGCGCCATTCGGCTGCGCGACTGGTCGTTCGCCGAACGGCAGTTGCAGGACGGCACCTGGCAGGCGGACACCGACGCGCTGCCGAACGAGCGGATGCGGCCTTTGGTGCTGAAGCGCCAGCTTGATGGCGTGGCGAAGATGGCGCGGGGCCAGGAGCATCATCTGGCGACCATTCAGGAGGCGTTCGACGTACAGAAGATCGTGGAGGCGATACTGGCGGGTTGACCTTGCGCCACGATTTCCCACGTCAATAGAAAACTGTGACAATAATAGGTATGGATCTTCCGGTTCTTCCCCTCGCCGGCCGCCCGGCACCCGGCCTCGATGTCCGCTCAGCCGCCGTGCTGCGTGAGATCGTCGAACAGTATGTCGAAACTGGCGTGCCTGTCGGCAGCCGCACGCTGTCGCGCCGGCTGCCTTGGAGCCTAAGCCCGGCCACCATCCGCAACGTGATGGCCGATCTTACCGATGCCGGGCTGCTGTTCGCGCCGCATACGTCTGCCGGACGGCTGCCCACCGAACTCGGCCTGCGGCTTTTCGTGGACGGACTGCTGCAGTTCGGCGAATTGGGCGACGACGATCGGACGGCCATCAGCGCGTCGGTCGAAGCCGCCGGACGTTCGCTGGAGGACACCTTGGCTGAGGCTTCGGCGATGCTGTCGGGGCTGTCGTCGGCTGCCGGGCTTGTGCTGGCACCGAAATCCGACGAGCCGTTGCGACATATCGAGTTCGTTCCGCTGGGTTCAGGCCGCGCCCTGGTGGTGCTGGTAGGTGGCGACGGGCATGTGGAAAATCGGGTGATCGAGATCCCGGCCGGGGTGCCACCGTCTGCGTTGCAGCAGGCCGGCAACTACCTCAATGCTCGGCTCGCCAACCGCAAGCTGGTCGATCTTCGCCGCGTGGTGGCAGAGGAGCTGGCGGAAAACCGCACCCAGCTGGATGCGCTGACATCGCAGGTGGTGGCTGCCGGGCTTGCCACCTGGACCGGCGAAGGCCGCGCCGGCTCGCTGATTCTGCGCGGCCAGGCGCGGTTGCTTGCCGACGTGACCGAGACCGACAAACTGGCCGCCATCCAGATGCTGTTCGAACGACTGGAGACGCAGGAGACAATGATCCGGCTGCTCGACCTTGCCGAGCGGTCCGAAGGGGTGAGCATCTTTATCGGCGCGGAAAGTGGGTTGTTCGGCACCACAGGGGTGTCGATGGTGGTGGCCCCGGCGCGCAACGGCGCCGGGCGGATCGTCGGCGCGATCGGGGTGATCGGGCCGACACGGATCAACTATGGACGCATCATACCTGTTGTGGACTACACCGCCCGGGTGATCGGGCGTCTCTTGGGCTAGGCGTGACGAAACGCCGGCTTCGATGCAGGCCGGCATGGCTGGCCGGTCTTGGCGCCGGCACTTTACCTTTCGTTAGGAGATGGCTGCTACGCTTGCACGTGAAAACCGGGCGTGACTGCCGCTTGTTTCGTGGCCACGGCTCCATTACCTGAAGGCTCATGAGCACGCACACCGACATCCCCGAGACGGAGCCGCAGGACGCGGCCCCTGCCCCTGAAACCCCAGAAGACGTGATGGCCGCCGCGGCAGCGCGCATCGACGAATTGGAGGCGGAGCGTGACGAGTTCCGTGACAAATGGCTCCGTGCCGAGGCCGAGACGCAGAACGTGCGCACCCGCGCCAAGCGGGACGTGGACGAGACTCGCCAATATGCCGTGCAGAAATTTGCGCGCGACGTGGCCGAAGCGGCCGAGAACATCAAGCGCGGCCTCGACAGCATTCCGGCCCGCACCGACGGCGAAGCTGACATCGTTGGCAAGTTGCGCGACGGGTTTGAAGGCGTTGAACGGAGCTTCGTGACCTTGCTAGAACGCAACGGCGTGGTTCGCACCGACCCGACCGGGGCGTTGTTCGACCCGAACCTGCACCAGGCGATGGCCGAGCAGGAAACGGACGAGCATCCAGCCGGGACTGTAATTCAGGCCTGGACAAATGCCTGGACCCTGAATGGCCGGATCCTGCGCCCCGCGATGGTAGTGGTAGCGAAGGCGTCTGCGGGCTCTCAAACGCCAGAAAAGCCAGCGCATCTGGACACCACCGCATAAGCGAAGGGTGCAAGCCTGTCATGCTGGTCAGGATGCACAATAAATCGCCAGCGCGGTCTTGCCCCGCAAGGTGGCGCTGAATACATCTTACTGGCAGGCCCGACCGGGCAAATGGCAAAGCCGCTGTGCGGCCGAACAACGATTATCAACAGGGACGGATGGCGGTGCTTCGGGCCGGCTTCCTCCGCTGACAAGGAGACTGCAATGAGCAAGGTCATCGGTATCGACCTCGGCACCACCAATTCCTGCGTGGCGATCATGGAAAGCGGCGAAGTCCGCGTGATCGAGAATGCGGAAGGCGCCCGCACCACACCATCGATCATCGCCTTTTCCGATAGCGGCGAGCGTCTGGTTGGCCAGTCCGCCAAGCGGCAGGCCGTGACGAACCCGACCAACACACTTTATGCCGTCAAGCGCCTGATCGGCCGCCGATTTGAAGATCCGTTGGTGGCCAAGGACAAGGGCATGGTCCCTTACTCCATCGTCAAGGGCGACAACGGCGATGCATGGGTCGAGGCGCGCGGCGAGAAGTATTCGCCCAGCCAGATCAGCGCGTTCATTCTCGGCAAGATGAAGGAGACCGCGGAAGCCTATCTCGGTGAGAAGGTGACGCAGGCTGTCATCACGGTGCCCGCCTACTTCAACGACAGCCAGCGCCAGGCCACCAAGGACGCCGGCCGCATCGCCGGCCTTGAGGTGCTGCGCATCATCAATGAGCCGACGGCCGCAGCACTTGCCTACGGCATGGACAAGAAGAAAAGCGGCGTTATCGCGGTCTATGACCTTGGTGGCGGCACGTTCGACGTGTCCGTGCTCGAAATCGGCGACGGCGTGTTCGAGGTCAAGTCCACCAACGGCGACACGTTCCTGGGCGGCGAAGACTTCGACATGCGGGTGATCGAATACCTCGCGGCCGAATTCAAGAAGGACCAGGGCATCGACCTGCGCACCGACAAGCTGGCCCTGCAGCGCCTGAAGGAAGCTGCGGAGAAGGCCAAGATCGAGCTGTCTTCCTCGAAGGAGACCGAGATCAACCTGCCGTTCATCACCGCCGACGCCTCCGGGCCGAAGCATCTTGTGATGAAGCTGACCCGCGCCAAGCTGGAAAGCCTCGTGGACGATCTGATTGCCCGCACAATGGACCCTTGCCGCGCCGCACTGAAGGATGCCGGCGTTACCGCTTCCGAGATCCAGGAAGTTATCCTGGTTGGCGGCATGACCCGGATGCCCAAGGTGATCGAGGCGGTGAAGCAGTTCTTCGGACGTGAGCCGGCCCGCAACGTGAACCCCGACGAGGTCGTGGCGATTGGTGCTGCCGTCCAAGGCGCCGTGCTGAAGGGCGACGTGAAGGATGTGCTGCTGCTCGACGTCACTCCGCTTTCGCTGGGCATCGAGACGTTGGGCGGTGTGTTCACCCGCCTGATCGATCGCAACACTACGATCCCGACCAAGAAAAGTCAGGTGTTCTCCACCGCCGATGACGGGCAGACCGCTGTGACCATCAAGGTGTTCCAGGGCGAGCGCGAAATGGCCGCGGACAACAAGATCCTCGGCCAGTTCGATCTCGTGGGTCTGCCCTCCGCCCCGCGCGGCGTGCCGCAGATCGAGGTGACGTTCGACATCGACGCCAACGGCATTGTGTCGGTGTCGGCCAAGGACAAGGCAACCGGCAAGGAGCAGCAGATCCGCATCCAGGCCAGCGGCGGACTGTCGGATGCTGACATCCAGAAGATGGTCAAGGAAGCCGAGGCCAACGCCGGATCCGACAAGGCGCGTCGTGCCTTTATCGAGGCGCGCAACCATGCCGACGGGCTGATCCACTCGACGGAAAAGACCTTGAAGGAGAACGAAGGCAAGATCGCCGCAGCCGACAAGACCGGCGCCGAAGCCGCGATTGCGGCCGCACGCACGGCGATGGAGGGCAGCGACGTGGCAGGGTTGACCGCCGCCACTGAGGCGTTGAGCCAGGTTGCGATGAAGATCGGCGAGGCTGTCTACAAGGCCGGCGCCGAGGCAGAGGCGCCGCATGCCGAGGGCAAGCCGGCTGATGACAAGGTGGTGGACGCTGATTTTGAGGAAGTCCACGACCCGAAGAAGAAGTCCGCCTGATTTCTCTCGGCTGACTTATTGACGTAAGACCGGCACCCGCATCCTAATCGATTCGGGTGCCGAACTATTTGGAATGTGAAGAGCTGACATGGCCAAGCCAGATTTCTACGCCACATTGGGCGCGGCACGCGACGCGACGGCGGATGACCTCAAGAAAGCCTATCGCAAGCTCGCCATGCAGTACCATCCGGATCGCAATCCCGGCGATGCCGCGGCCGAGGCGAAGTTCAAGGAAATCAACGAAGCCTACGATATTCTGAAGGATGACCAGAAGCGCGGTGCCTATGACCGTTACGGACACGCCGCCTTTGAGGGTGGCATGGGCGGCGGCGGTGGCGGCGGCTTCGAAGGCGGCGGGCTCGGCGATATCTTCGATCAGATGTTCGGCGACTTCATGGGCGGCAAGCGCAGCGGCGGCGGCCAGCGCGCCGGCAACGACATCCGCACCCAGGTCGAGATCGAACTGACCGAAGCGTTCGCCGGCACCAAGACCACGTTGCGCATCCCCACCCGCGTGGCCTGCGACGCCTGCAACGGCACCGGCTCCGAAAGCAAGGAGCGCGCGAACGACACCTGCGCCACCTGTGGCGGCGCCGGCAAGGTGCGCGCGCAGCAGGGCTTCTTCCTCGTCGAGCGCACCTGCCCCACCTGCGGCGGCAAAGGCCGCGTGGTGCGCAATCCTTGCCGCATCTGTCACGGCGCCGGCACCACGCAACGTGAGCGCAGCCTGCAGGTGGCGATCCCCGCCGGCGTGGAAGACGGCACCCGCATCCGGCTGGCCGGCGAGGGCGAATCCGGCGGCGCCGGCGTCCAGCCCGGCGATCTTTATGTGCATGTGGCCGTCCGCCAACACGCGATCTTCCAACGCGACGCTGCCAACGTGTTCTGTGTGGTGCCGCTGCGCATGACACAGGCGGCCTTGGGCACCGAGATTGAAGTGCCGGCCATCGATGCCACCCGCGCCCGCGTGAAAATCCCGGCAGGAACCCAGACCGGCGACCAATTCCGTCTTCGCGGCAAGGGTTTCTCCGTGCTGCGCAGCGCGCAGCGGGGCGACATGTATATCCAGGTGAAGGTCGAGACCGCACAGAACCTGACCCGCAAGCAGCGTGAGTTGCTGGAGGCTTTCGAGGCCGAGGCGAACGCAAAGATCAGCCCTGAATCCGAAGGCTTTCTGGATCGGGTGAAGGCGTTCTTCGACAAGGGCAAGGGCGCGTGACCGCCAGGCACGGCTTCGGCATCGCGGGGATCGCCGGCCGCATGGGCCGCATGCTGATCGAGGAGATCGCGGCCGCGGGCGCGCCGTTGGCGGGCGGCATCGACAACGATGGCGGGGTCAACGACGCCACCTTATTCGCGGATATCGCAGGGCTTGCAGCTTCTTCCGAGGTGGTGATCGATTTCACCCATGCCAGCGCCGTGCGCCCCCACGCCCGCATGCTGGCACGCGCAGGCACTGCCTGGGTGCTGGGAACCACTGGGCTTTCCGCCGAGGAAGAAGCGGAGGTGGCGAAGGCCGCAGCCACCATTCCTGTGGTTCACGCGCCGAATTTCTCCCCCGGCGTGAACCTGGTTCTCGCGCTAGCCGAACGCATGGCAGCCGCGCTGCCGCAGGCGACGTATGATGCCGAAATTGTTGAGATGCATCATCGCCAGAAGGTCGATGCACCCTCCGGCACCGCCATCGGGATCGGTCGCGCGGTGGCCAAGGGTCGCGGCATCACGTTGGAAGACAACATGGAATCTGGCCGAACCGGCCATACCGGCGCGCGCAAGCCGGGTGCCATTGGTTTTTCGGCGATGCGCGGCGGCCAGGTGGTGGGCGAGCATACGCTGCTGTTCGCCTCCGCCGACGAACACATCGCGCTGACCCATCGCGCGTTCGACCGTCGCGTGTTCGCTGCCGGCGCGGTTCGGGCGGCCCTGTGGGTTCGGGGCAAGCCGCCCGGGCTTTATTCGATGCAGGACGTGCTCGGCATCGGTTAATTCATCATGATTTAACGAATTCAAATCATTATGGTTTTGTCGCGAACAGGCGCCCTTACCCAACGCTTACGATCTCTGATTACCAGGAGCAGCAGCACGTCGCAAGACCGTGTCGTTCCGCCGTACCCTTGACCGAAGGCACACTTTCCGCCACACCGCGGTGGCGGCACATGCCGAATCCTTTATATGTTGATATCTCGGGAGTGGCGCATGCGCGACAAGGGCGAATACCTGTTTACGTCCGAATCTGTTTCGGAAGGTCATCCAGACAAGGTTGCCGATCGGATCAGCGACACCGTCGTTGACGCGTTTCTTGCGGCTGATCCCTATGCCCGCGTGGCCTGCGAAACGCTGGTGACCACCAATCGCGTCGTGCTCGCCGGCGAGACCCGCGGCCCCGATAGCGTGACGCATGAGCATCTCGCCCATCTCACGCGTATGGCGATCCGCGACATCGGCTACGACCAAGCCGGCTTCTCGTGGAAGACCGCCGATATTGCCGTACATCTGCACCCGCAGAGCCAGGACATCGCCCAGGGCGTCGACAGCGCCGGCAACAAAGACGAAGGCGCCGGCGATCAGGGTATCATGTTCGGGTATGCCTGCACCGAGACGCCGAGCCTGATGCCGGCGCCGCTTTACTATTCGCACCTGATCCTGCGCCGTATCAGCGAGTTGCGCCGCGCCCACGACCTGTCGGTCGAGGGTCTGGAGCCGGATGCCAAAAGCCAGGTCACGTTGCGCTATGTCGACGGCAAGCCGGTCGGCGCCACGTCCGTGGTCGTTTCGACGCAGCACCAGGATGGCGTTTCGCAGGCGCGCATCAAGGAGATGCTGCTGCCGTTGATCGAAACCAGCCTGCCCGATGGCTGGATGCCCTCGGCCGACGAGATCTACATCAATCCAACCGGCAATTTCGTCATCGGCGGCCCGGACGGAGATTGCGGCCTCACCGGCCGGAAGATCATCGTCGACACCTACGGTGGGGCAGCCCCGCACGGCGGCGGCGCGTTTTCTGGCAAGGACCCCACGAAGGTGGACCGTTCGGCCGCCTATGTCTGCCGTTACCTGGCGAAGAACGTGGTGGCCGCTGGGCTTGCCGAGAAATGCACCTTGCAGATCAGCTACGCCATCGGCGTGTCGCATCCGTTGTCCGTGTATGTCGATCTGCAGAACACTGGCAAAGACGTGGACGAGGCGAAGCTTGAGGCCACGCTGCGCGAATTGGTGAACCTTACGCCGCGCGGCATTCGCGAGCACCTGCATATGAACCGCCCGATCTATGCGGTGACGTCGGCCTACGGCCATTTCGGCCGCGATCCGGACCTTGAAAAGGGCACCTTCACCTGGGAGAAAACCGATCTCGTCCCGGCGCTGAAATCCGCCTTCGGCCGTTGATATGACAGAGAAGGGAGAGGGGGTCTTCCCTCCCCCTGCGGCCTTTGCGACCACGGCCACGCGCGTGGTGAAGCCGCCGCCCGACCGGCTCTATGGCCGGATCAAGAGCCACTCGCTGCGCCCGCGCCAGCGCCTGTTGCTCAGTGAAACCCTTCCCCGCGTTCGCTTCGCCATGGACGACGCCAAAAATCCGCGCGCCGCGTTCCCGCAGGAGCTTGAGCAGCTCTGGCTTGAAGTGGGCTTCGGCGGCGGCGAACACGCCTACGCCCAGATCGAGGCCAATCCAGCTATCGGCCTGATCGCCTGCGAGGTGTTCGAACTCGGCCTGTGCTCGCTGTTGTCCCGGCTGGTGGAAGAAGGCCAGGAAGCCACCGGCACCGTGCCCGACAACCTGCGTTTGTTCGACGACGACGCCCGTATGCTTCTCCGCGCGTTGCCCGACAACAGCCTGCACCGTCTGTTCCTGATGTTCCCCGATCCCTGGCCGAAGATGCGCCACGCCAAGCGCCGCTTCGTCCATCCGGCGCTGCTGCCAGACCTCGCCCGCGTGTTGGTGCCAAGCGGTGAATGGCGCATCGCCAGCGACGACCCTACCTATCAGGGATGGGTCGCTGAGGTGATGGGCGCCCAAACCCTGTTCGACGTGAAGCCGCCGGCCGAGACGCGCCCCGAGGGCTGGCCGCCCACCCGTTATGAGGCAAAGGCGCTGCGGTCCGGCCGGCAGCCGTTTTACTGGAGCGCCATCAGGCGATGATGCAGTTGCCCTC
>JAYTHH010000349.1:0-3474 GCA_043732745.1 Rhodospirillales bacterium | reverse complement strand
GTGGCGAAGGGGATGCTGTAGCGGTCCGTGTGGTTGTCCGCGAGGATGCGGACCGAGACGCCGTCAACGACAGGGGGGGCCTCCAGCAACGGGTTCGGCCTGGGCGGTGCGCCCAGCGCCCACAAGAATGGATGTAAGGGTCGCGACGAACCCGATGCCGGTGGCCCGAAGCGCTTGGCGTCGGCCAAGCCGGCCTCGAGTGAAGGGGTTGCCGCCGGCGACGCACACACACCATGGCCCGCTTGTCATTGCATCACCCCATCGTTGCCCGAGCATTGAAATAGTAGAGTTCCGCCGCTGAGGAACGCAACCTTGGTGAACTTTTGGTCGTGTCTCGTCGATTTGCCCTAGACGGTCGCTCAATACCAGCTCTGCCTTGTCGCTTCCGTCGTGGGCCTCGCTCCCCGCAATCTATGATCGGTAAGCCAGGGCTTCCGCATCAAGGCCGGTGGGGGCTTGCCCCGTGATGCCGACGTGCCGCCGCTATGACCCCACGAAACTCTGCGACAACCCCATGCCGTAGTCTGCGGGCCTCTGCGATATCGTGAGTGCCCAGAGACCGGACCAGGTGCGCCTTGCCCAGTGTGGCCTGTAGGGGGCGAGGGACGGCTACGCGGACTGACCACGTTTGATGACGTTGGAACAGGTGGGCCAGGTCGGGCTTGCGTGCGGTCATACGTGGGTTCTACCACGGGTTCGAACGCGGTGCTATGACAGGGTGCTGCTACAGGATACCCTCAATAATGCCAGGAAATGCGGTCTATTGCGGCTATGGAGGTCTGCCCATTTCCCGTCATGCCAGTGACTCGCGATGCCCGATCAATCGGACGCACCGGCCGGTGACGGCGTTGCGGTGGGGATGCGGCTGCCTTCGATGCGGCGAACCGGGATGGTCCAGGCCATGAAGGCGCCCAGCGCGGGGAAGCACGCAATGGCGGCGAAGGCGGCGCGGAACGCATCGGCGATCTCGGTCTGCACCACCACCACACGCTCCGGCGGCAATCCAGCCAAGGCCTTTGGGCCTGTCTCCACCATGTGGGCGAACAGCGCGGCTGTCGACGGGTCCATGGCCGCAAGGCTGCCGAACAGCACGGCAGCAACCAGCGCGGTGCCGATCGCAGCACCGATCGAGCGGGCAAACTGCACGCTGGCGGCGGCGGCGCCGAGCTGGCGGGGACCGGCCAGCATCTGCACCGTGGTCTGCACCACCGGCATCGCGGTGCCGGAGGCGAGCGAGATCAGCACAAACACCCACGGCAGTTGCGACAGGCTGAGCTGGGGCGAGAACGTCGCCAGGAACACCAGCATGAACACCACCACCGGCTGGCCGAACGAGGGCACGATGGCGCTGCGCCCGGTGCGGGTGATGATCTGGCCCGTCATCATCGATCCGATGGCGATGAAGGCGGTCAGCGGCAGCATGCGCAGTCCGGTATCGCTGGGCGTGGTGCCGCGGACCACCTGCAGGTAGATCGGCAGGAACGTCACCAGCGAGACCAGCGTGGCACCGCTGCAGGAGGCCATGAGATTGGTTCGCCAAATCGCCTCCTGCCGCAGGAAGGCGATCGGCAGCAGCGGCGCCGGGGTGCGGATCTGCTGGCGCAGAAACAGGTAAAGGCCGCTGCCGGCGATCGCCAGCAGCATGGCCGAGATGGTCAGCGCCTGCGCATCGAACTTGCGGGCCTCTTCCAGCGCCAACAGCAACGGCACCACGGTGCAGCAGAACAATCCAAGGCCCAGGAAGTCAAACCGCAACTTGTTGGTGGAAGGCGGTCGAGACGGCAGGCGGAATACCAGCGCCAACGCCAGAATACCCAGCGGTATGTTGATCCAGAACACGCTCTGCCAGCCCAGATGCTGTGTCAGCCATCCGCCGGCCACCGGCCCAAAGGTGGAGGACGACACGAAGACCGAGGCCATATAGCCCTGATAGCGACCGCGTTCACGCGGTGGCACCACCTCACCCACCAGCGCCTGGCTCAACGTCATCAGCCCGCCGCCGCCGAATCCTTGCAGCACGCGCGCGATGGTCAGAACAATGATGGATGGCGCCACGGCACACAAAGCGGACGCGGCCACGAACAGGCTAAGCGCCGCGAACATCATGCGCCGGCGGCCCAGCGCATCGCCAAGCCGCCCATAGACCGGTGCTGCGATGGTCGTGGCCAGCAGATACGACACAACCACCCAGCTCACCTTCTCCACCTCGCCCAACGTGCCGGCAATGGCGGGCAAGGCGGTAGCAACGATGGTGCCGTCCACCGCCGCCATGAACATTGGCAACATGATGGACGGAAAGACGGTGAAGAACAGTTTGCGGGACGAGGGCTCTGGCATGTCACGCATTCCTGAACCTCCCCACCAAACTCGACAAGAGCGTGCCGGCATCAATTTCCCAGCCCAGCCAGCTCCTGGACGCTCACCCAACCAAGCTAACCTATACAGGCTGATCTGTGCGCGCTGGCCTGTGCACACTTCGCTATGCATGCCTCGCGCCAATCAAGGTCGTAATTTCGCACAAGGGCTTGGATTACCCGCCAGCAAACCTCCCCCGGGATCAACACGGGGCCAACGAACCGCAGATCTGCATTCCGAATTTCTGATCCGACCGCGTCGCCCAGGCTGCGAATATGGCTCCGACGTGGGCCTTCGGACTGCACGGCGGCAACGATCGATCTGTCAGGCCTTCTTCAGGCTGCCCGGTTTATGCGCAGCCTTCTTGCCGGTCTTCCCGCTTTTGACCAGCAGCTGCGGCGACTCTTTCGACGCCTTCGCTGTGTGGCCCTTTACCTTCGTCGTCTCGGTAATAACCTTCTCAACGGTGCCATGTGTCTCTCCCTGAGGCGTCTCCCAGGTCACCTGATCGCCCTTTTTTGGCATCTTCGGCATCTCAGCTTCCCTTCTGTGGTGCGCGGCAGAAGCACAACCCTCTGCCCGCTGGTTGGGTTGCAGAGTCCGCACTGAGGCTGCTGGGAAAAAGAAACGCCCGACTTCGCGCCGCCAAGTTTTTGTCAGGCCAGACGCAAAGCGCTCAGGCCAGCGCATCGCGCCCCATGTCCAGGAACTTGTCACGCCTGCGCGCGATCAGGGCGGCTGGCTGCAATTTGAGCAGTGGCGCCAAAGCCGCGGCGATCGCCGCACCCACTGCGGCCACGGCCGCACCGGCGTCACGATGCGCGCCGCCCAAAGGCTCGCCCACGATGGCATCAATGAGCTTCAGCCGCTTCAGATCGTCCGCCGTCAGCTTCAATGCGTCCGCCGCGGCCGGCGCCTGGGCGGCATCGCGCCACAGGATGGAGGCGCAGCCTTCGGGCGAGATCACCGAATAGATCGCGTGTTCCAGCATCAGCACGGCGTCCCCGGCCGCGAGCGCGATGGCGCCGCCGGAGCCACCTTCGCCGATCACGGTGGCGATGAACGGCGTTGGCACTTCAAGGCACGCCTCGATCGAGCGTGCGATGGCCTCGGCTTGGC
>JAYTHH010000348.1:0-11250 GCA_043732745.1 Rhodospirillales bacterium | reverse complement strand
GCTCAACATACCATCCGCCAGACTCATGGCAATCGCGCAACTGGCCTAAAACTCCTGACGCGCCTCGAAACACTCGCAAGCCAGAGTATCATCCGATCGGATAAAGATACCAACCCGCGTTGAAGCTGACTGTTCCAGCCTCAACGCGGCCTTGTATTGGCTTCAGAACCGCGTGGAAAGCGCGATGGAGCCGAAGTTGAACAGGCCCGCCTTCTGGCCGCGGAACGCGTCGGTCTGCCAGGTATGGGTGTAGCTGATGCGGGTGCCGCGCCACAGGACGGCAACGCCGCCTTCCGCGTCGGCCATCAACGGGCGCCGTGAGACATGGGGGGAGCGGCCGGTGAGCGTACCGTCGAGGAACGCATCGCGCGCGATCGCCTGGCTGCTGACGCCGATGAAGGCATAATAGCCCAGACCATCGCCCGGCAGGTAGGCGTCCCCGCCGTCGAGACCCTGGGTAATGCGCGCGGGGCCGAAATCCCTATCGAGCCCGTGGCCGATGCGCAGGCGGGCGCCGGCCTGGACGTAGTCCCGCACCGTTCCGACACCGAGCGCCACGGCGGGCAGCACATCGGTTTCTACAGGGCCGAGCGAGACCAGTTGTTTGCGCCAGGTGCGAGACGCACTGAATTGGAGCGCCGGTTCGTCGTGAAGCTGCGCGCTCCAGCCGTGGGCTGGCTCGGTATTGATCAGCGCGTGAAAGCCGTTCTGGATCAGGCGTCCACCGGCGGACGGGCCGATCACGCCCAGGCTCATGCCCACCACGTTGCGGGTGTTCTCCACGTCCTGGATCAAGTTGACGGTGGCGGCGAGATAGCCTGCATAGGGCCGATCGTTTGGATCTGGCTGGATCAGCCGCGTATTCGCGGGTGTGTAGATCTGCTGGCCCACCGACACGCCCAGCCAAGTTGTGCCGCCGCCAAACAGGAAGCGGCCGAAATCCGACGCCGCCTGCGGCACCTGATTGGGCGACGAGGTGTAGGCGACCTGGTTGCCGGCTGTGTAGTAGCGATCGGTGCCGCCGGGTACGGTGGAGAACTTGTCGTTCTCGGTCCGCGCCGTCCAGATTGGTCCGGGATCGACGCGCACGCCTTCCTGGGCCGAAGCAGAGCCCACGGGAAACAGCAGTGGCGCCAACGCCAAAGCGAGGCAGACCCGCCGATGCGGCCGCATCGTGGCGGCCAGAATGCAGGTCATGGGTCGTCCTTCGCAGAATGAGCAGGGGGCGTCGACATAGCATCAGCCACGCCCTACGGCTTATACCGTGAAAGGTTCCCATTGGGCGAGAGCGCCACGCCGCGGGACCGTGTTAGCTATTCGGTCCACGTTCCATCGATATCGGCTGCCACCGCCGTGCATCCAGCCCCGCCACCACGGCCGGATTGACGCAGCTCATCGGCCAACGTCCGGTGAGCGCCAATGCCAATTCCTGCCCGACACGACGCTTGCGCGCCGGATCGAACCGGGATGAGGCGGACGCCACATGCGATGTCAGGATCACGTTGGACATGCTCAGCAGCGGATTGTCCTGCCGTGGCGGCTCGGTTTCCAACACGTCCAGCGCGGCGCCGGCGATCCAGCCCTGCTGCAGCGCGGTGATGAGGGCGGCTTCGTCCACCGTGGTGCCGCGGCCGGTGTTGATGAAGATCGCGGTCTTTTTCATTATCCGAAAGTGTTTCTCCGTCAGCATGCCGGCGGCCTCCGGCGTGGCCGGGGCGTGCATGGAGACGAAATCCGAATTGCGCAGGACTTCCTCAAAGGTGGCGGGCTCCACGCCATACGGCGGCATGACAAGTTCTTCGATGTAGGGGTCATAGCCCAGCATACGCAGGCCGAACGGACGCGCACGCAGCGCAGTTGCGCGGGCCACGTGACCGAAGGCGATAAAGCCCAGAGTCTGGCCCATCAGGCGGGGAAATTGCAGCAGTTGCGGCCGGCCTTCGCGCCAGCGGCCGGTGCGTACCATGCGGTCCTGCTCCACCAGGCGACGAAAGCCGCCGAGCAGAAGGGTCATGGCGTGGTCTGCGACTTCCTCGATGAAGGTGTCGGGCACGTTGGTGACGGGGATGCCGCGCGCGGTGGCGGCGACGATGTCCACGCTATCGACGCCCACGCTGCCGAGCGCGATCACCTTGCAGCGCGTGAGGGAATTGATGATGTTCGCCGTGATGCCGATGCCTTTGCCGTAGATGGCGTCGGCGTCCTTGGCGGCTGCAGCGAATTCCGCTTCGTTGGCGGGTGCCTCGATGATCTCCGCGTCGATGCCGGCCAGGGCTTCCATTTCGAAATCGTAGCCGCCGCCGGCGGTGGTGAAGCTGGCGCCCGCTGGGGTCAGAATCTTGAACTTGGCCAACGCGGCCTCCTTGTCAGGCAGCAAAAAAGCCCCGGCGCCGAAACGCCGGGGTTGTGCGGGTTTAGCGGTAGAAGCGCTTCAGGCGACGCTCGGCTTCCTTGACCGCGTCTTCCGGCGTGGCCTGCCCGCTGCTAACGGCTGCGAACATCTGAACGTTCACATAGTCGGCGGTGGCAGCACCCGAGGCCTGGCTGATCGGGCCCTTGTAGCCGTTGTAGAAAGGCGTGTCGCAGGCATCGCGATAGGCCAGCAGCTTGGGGTCCGACTTCCAGATATCGGCTTGGGCATACGCCTTCAAGGATGGCGCCCAGTAGCCGAGGCAGCCGGTCATCCATTTGTCGTATTGTTCCTGCTCCATCATGAAGCGAAGGAATTCCTTCGACGCGTTCGGGTATTTGGTGTGCTTGAACACCATCGCGTTCATGACCAATGCCGTTTCCGGTCGCTTGTCGATCAGCCCGAACGGCATCGGTGAATGGTCGGTGTCGGCGGCCATCTCGGCGGCAGCCGGGTTGTTTTTCAGCGCGTAGTAGATCGACACCCCGTTCTGCGTGAGGCCGATCTCGCCACCGATATAGGCCTTGTTGTTGCTCGGGTCCTGCCAAGCCAGCGTGCCGGGGATGAAGCTCGGATAGAGCTCCTTGGCGTATTTGAGCGCTTCGATCGTGGCCTTGGAGTTGATGGCGACCTTGCCCTCCTCATCGGAGACGAAGCCGCCATGCGACCACAGCAGCCAGTGGCAATAGGCGTTGGCATCGCCCACCGCATTGCCCAGAGCGAACCCGGCGGGATGACCGTTCTTCTTCATCGCCTCGCATAGTTTGAGGAAGTTCGCATGATCCTTCGGGATGCTGTCAAAACCGGCCTCCTTCACCCAGGACTTGCGATACACCGCAGGCCCGCCGGAGCCGCCCATCGGGATGGAGATCCAGTTGTTGGTGCCGAACTTCTTACCGTAGCGTTCGGCGAGCGAGTGCCAGCCGCCATATTTCTTGCCGAGATATTCGGCGATGTCGCTCATTTCAACCAGCTTGTCGGCGAACAGGTGCGGGTCGTCCGGCCAGGCAAGCACAACGTCCGGGCCGGCGCCGGTGTTGGCGGCGATGGCAACCTGGGGGCGCAGATCTTCCCAGCCCACGAAGTCCACGCGCGCGGGGATCTTGGTCTCGGCGGTGAACTTGGCCACGTTTTCGCGGAAGATCGTCTCGTCGGCGTCGACCATCTTGCCCGGACGCAGAATGCGCAAGGTGGCGCCGCTTTCGATCGGCAGCTTCGGCGGGGTCGCGGCGGCGGTGGGAATCGCCGACATGGCGAAATTCGGCAGCAGGGAACTACCAAGAACGGCGGCCCCGCTGGCAAGGACAGTACGACGGTTGATGATCAGCACGAAAACCCCCTTTGATGTTTGGCGCGGCCATTCGTTGGCCGTTTGAGTAGCAAGGCTATTCTTTGACGGCTCCGGTCATCGACGACACGTAGTAGTCGACGAAGAACGAATAAAAGATGGCCACCGGCAGCGAGCCCAGCAGGGCGCCGGCCATCAGAGCACCCCAGTGATAGGCATCACCCTGCACGAGCTCGGTCAGGATCGCCACCGGCACGGTCTTGTTCTCCGACGAGGAGATGAAGGCCAGCGCATAGATGAACTCGTTCCATGACAGGGTGAAGGCGAAGATACCCGCCGAGATCAGCCCCGGCACCGCCAAAGGCAAGGTGATGCGGCGCAGGATCTGCAGGCGCGACGCGCCATCAATCAGCGCGCATTCCTCCAGCTCGTAGGGAATGGATTTGAAGTATCCGATTAGCAACCAGGTGCAGAACGGGATGAGGAAGGTTGGGTAGGTCAGCACCAGCGCCCAGGGACTGTCGAACAGGCCAAAACTATAGACCACGTCGGCCAGCGGAATAAACAGGATGGACGGCGGCACGAGATAGGCGAGGTAGATGCCGAGGCCGACCCATTTCGAGCCGCGAAACCGCAGCCGCTGGATGGCATAGGCGGCAAGCACGCTGGAGAACAGCGAGATTGCGGTGGCGCCAACCGAGACCGACATGGTGATGACCAGCCAGCGCGGATACGAGGTGTTGAAGACCAGCTCGCGGATGTTGTCGAGCGTGGGCGAGTTGATCCAGAACGGGTTGTTGTGCTGGTAGTCCAGCAACTCATTGTTGGGCTTGAACGAGGTGATCGCCATCCAGTAAAACGGAAACAGCAGCACCAGCACGAACAGCAGCAGCGGCACATAGACCGTCACCACGCGGTTGGTGCGGCTTTCCCAAGCCATCACCTCGCCATCGACTTCGACCAGATCGGGGGTAATCGTGTCAGTCATTGTCGGACCCCTGCTGCCACTTGCGTTGGCCAATGGCGAAATAACTGAACAGCGTGGCGACTAGCAGGAACGGGATCATCGATACCGCGATGGCCGCGCCCTCGCCTAGCGCCGCGCCGGGAATGGCGCGCTGGAAGGCGAGCGTTGCCATCAGGTGGGTGGAGTTGATCGGCCCACCGCGGGTGATGGCATAGACCAACTGGAAATCGGCGAAGGTGAACAGCACCGAGAAGGTGAGCACCACCGCCAAAATCGGCATCAGCAACGGCACTGTGACACGGCGAAACCGCTGCCAGGAACTGGCGCCGTCCAGCATCGCCGCCTCATACAACGAGGGCGAAATGGTTTGCAGACCGGCCAGCAGCGAGATTGCCACGAACGGAATGCCGCGCCAGACATTGGCAAAGATCAATGACCAGCGGGCGTGCCACGGCGTGCCGAGGAAGTCGATGTTCTCACTGATAAGATGCAGCCGGTCCTTGAGCACATAGGAGATGATGCTGAACTGCGGATCGTAGATCCACCAGAAGGCGATCGCCGACAGCACGGTGGGCGTGATCCACGGCACCAGGATGATGGCGCGCAGCAGCGACTTCAGCGGCACGTTGTGATTGAGCAGCAGCGCCAGCCACAGTCCCAACGCAAATTTCAAAACGGTGGCGGCGGCCGTATAGAAGATCGTCCACCACACGGCATTGAGGAACACCCGGTCTTCCAGAAGATACTGGAAATTCTCAAGCCCCACCCAAATGCCGGGACTGCCCAATTTGGTGTCGGTGAAAGACAGCCAAATGCCCAGGCCCAGCGGATACGTCAGGAATACCCCAAGAAGACCCAGCGCCGGCAGCAGACAGATAAAGACCAGGAACGACTTGTTGTCGAAAAGTCGGGCCACCAGATTAGGTGTGTGTTTGGGGGCCACCCAATTAAGCGCGTCCATCAGACCAGCCGCTTGCCGCTGGTAGCGTCGAACAGATGCGCTGCGTTGGGATCGGGCGTGATGTGCAGCGTCTCGCCGGGCCGCTGCATCACGCGCTCGCGGAAGGCGCAAACCACGCGATGACCTTCGATCTCGGCCACCACCTGGGTTTCCGAGCCGGTCGGCTCCACCAGGCGTACGATGGCGGGGACGCCGGCGGAATCGAGCATCCAATGCTCTGGGCGGATACCGTAGGTGACGGGCTTGCCGTCCTCGACGCCGCGGGTGTTGGGCAGCGGCAGCAAAAGCTGACCCACGCGGAACATGCCGCCCTGGATATGACCGGGCAGGAAGTTCATCGCGGGTGAGCCGATGAAGCCCGCCACGAAGATGTTGGCGGGCGTGTCGTAAAGCTCCAGCGGCGCGCCGATCTGCTCCACGTGGCCGCCCTGCATGACCACGATCTTGTCGGCCATCGTCATCGCCTCGATCTGGTCGTGCGTGACATAGACGGTGGTGGTGGCAAGGCGCTGGTGCAGATCCTTGATCTCGCCGCGCATCTGCACGCGCAACTTGGCGTCGAGGTTGGACAGCGGCTCGTCGAACAGGAACACCTGCGGATCGCGTACGATGGCACGGCCCATTGCCACGCGCTGGCGCTGGCCACCCGAGAGCTGGCGGGGATAGCGGTCGAGCAGCCTATCCAGGCCCAGGATGCCGGCGGCGCGGCCGACCTTCTGCTGGATGACGGCTTTCGGCGCCTTCACCAAAGTCAGCGAAAAGGCCATGTTCTCGCCCACTGTCATATGCGGATAGAGCGCATAGTTTTGGAACACCATGGCGATATCGCGCTCCTTCGGGGGCACGTTGTTCACCACGCGACCGCCGATCGAGATTTCGCCGCTCTTGATGTTTTCCAGCCCCGCGATCATGCGCAGCAGCGTGGATTTGCCGCAGCCGGAAGGACCGACGAGGATAACGAATTCACCGTCCGCCACTTCCACATTCACGCCGTGCAGAATCTGGGTTGTGCCGAAAGCCTTGCGGACGTCGCGAATTGAAACCTGCGCCATATGGCTGGCTGCCTCCCGATATTTTCTGGGTTTGTTGCCCGTTATCACCAGACTAGGCGAAGTCGCCCCGTTTTGGAAACACCGCTGCGGAGAACTTCGCCTACGCAATGATCTATGGTGGAGTGGCAGTGTCTGAAATTTAACCTTTTCCGACCAAAACTCCACCCTCGCGATGGCCCATATTTTGCTCGTTTGGATGTGCCTTATATCGAGCCCCCGCAACGAAGCGATCGCAGGCACGGCACGACACCGATCGACATCACTTCTTCGGCCTTCGCCTTCGATCGCGCCATGGCGCGTTACGCCAGTTTCGCGCCGCTGCCAGCCGTGGCCAACAGCCATCAGATGCCCTTGGCGGACGCTGCAGACTGATATGCCGGGGAGAGGCGCGCAGCCTGTGCTTTTCAAATGCCAGGAGATCCGCCTAGTGTTGTGCGGAACAATTGGCACGCAGCCAATGTGAACCCGATCCGTGCGACCACGCGCAACAATCATCCCGGGAGCCATCTTCCATGATCAGCCTGAACATAAACGGACAGGCGCATCAGGTGGAGGTCGATCCAGAGACCCCGCTGCTGTGGGTGCTGCGCGAATGGGTCGGCCTGACCGGTACAAAATACGGCTGCGGCATCGCCCAGTGCGGCGCCTGTTCGGTGCATATCGACGGCGCCGTGATGCGGTCGTGCTCCATTCCGGTGGGCAGCATCGCCGGCAGCAAGATCACCACGATCGAGGGTATTTCGGCCGATAACAGCCATCCCGTGCAGGTGGCGTGGCTGGCGCATGAGGTGCCGCAATGTGGCTACTGTCAGTCCGGCCAGATCATGGCGGCGGTGGCGCTGCTGGCGGCGAAGCCGAAGCCGACCGATGCCGATATCGACGAGGCGATGACAAATATCTGCCGCTGCGGCACCTATGGGCGCATTCGCACCGCCATTCACACCGCTGCCGCCACCGGGAAGGTTTAAGACCATGGGCCATCTTTCCATGCAGCGCCGTGGCTTCATCGCATCCGCCGTGGCCGGCGCTTTTTCCCTCGGCTGGGGCATTCCTGGCGGCATCTCGGCCCAGGCCGCAGAGGCCGGCAGCGCGGTTGGCATCTGGGTCGTGATCCATCCCGATGACACGGTGGTGGTGCGCATTGCCCGCTCCGAAATGGGTCAGGGCACGTTCACGGGGCTGTCCCAGTTGGTGGCGGACGAGCTGGATGCGGACTGGAAGTTCGTGCGCGCCGAATATATCTCACCAGACGCCAACCTGGCTGCCAAGCGGGCCTGGGGCGACATGTCAACCGGCGGCAGCCGCGGCATTCGCGGGTCGGTCGACTATGTGCGTAAAGGTGGCGCCGTGGCACGCGCCATGCTGATCTCAGCCGCTGCGGCGCGCTGGAACGTGCCGGTTGCCGAGTGCAAGGCCGCGCTGTCGGTTGTGACGCACACCCAAACCGACCGCACGTTGCGCTACGGCGAGCTGGCAGCCGACGCCGCGAAGCTGCCGGTGCCGGTGCCAGCCGATGTAGCGGTAAAAGACCCGTCGCAGTGGACCATCATCGGCCAGCCCAAGAAGCGGCTGGACACTGTGGATAAGCTGTCGGGCAAGCAGATCTTTGCCATCGACGTGAACATGCCGGGCATGCTGTGCGCGGCCGTGGCGCAGTGCCCAGTGTTCGGCGGCAAACTGGTCAGCTTCGATGCGTCCAAGATTGAGAAGATGCCGGGCGTGCGGCATGTACTGACCTTGGACGAACAGACCGTGGCCGTCGTGGCCGACAAGTTTTACTTCGCCAAAATGGCCATGGCTGCGCTGCCGATCGTGTGGGACGAGGGTCCGAATGCCAAGGTCAGCAGCGCCTCCATCGCTGAACTGCTCAAGACCGGGCTTGATTCCAAGGATGCCGGCGTCGGTCAGAAATTCGGCGATGTCGTGGCCGGGCTGGCGAAGGCGAGCCGGACGATCGAGGCGGTGTACAGCACCCCGTTCCTCAGCCATGCATGCCTGGAGCCGATGAACTGCACAGCGCTCTACAGCAAGGACGCCGCAGGCGATCGGGTGGAGATCTGGGTGGCCAGCCAGAACGGCGACGCCTCGCTGGCCGCGGCCAGTGATGCCGGCGGCGTGAAATTGTCCAGCGTGAAGGTGAACAAGCTGCATCTCGGCGGCGGTTTTGGCCGCAGGGGCCAGCAGGACTACACGCGCCAGGCGGTGCTGATTGCCAGGCAGCTTCCGGGTGTACCCGTGAAGATGATCTGGACCCGTGAAGAGGACATGCAGCACGATTTCTACCGTCCCATCACGATGGCGAAGATGAAGGCTGGGCTCGACGCCGACGGCAACGTGACCACATTGCATGCACGTATCTCCGGCCAGTCGATCCGCGCCTATCTGCAGCCGTCGGCGCTGGTGAACGGCACAGATCCTGGCCAGTTCCAGGGTTGGGCGGCCGACGAATTCGGCTACATGGCGATCCCGAACGTGCTGATCGACCACGCCATGCGCAACACGCATGTGCCGGTCGGGTTCTGGCGCGGGGTGAACACCAATCAGAACGCGTTCTACATGGAATGCTTTGTCGACGAGCTGGCGCATGCGGCGGGCAAGGACCCGGTCGAATTCCGCCGCGCGATGATGAGCAAAAATCCTAAGCATCTGGCCGTGTTGAACGCGGTCGTGGAAAAGGCCGCGTGGAGGAGCAAGCTTCCCGAAAGCGTGTTCCGGGGTGTGGCGCAGAACATGGGCTACGGCAGCTACACCGCAGCGGTGGCGGAAGTGTCGGTGTCGGCCAAGGGCGTGCTGAAGATCCACCGCATCGTGGCGTCCACCGACCCTGGCTACGCCGTCAATCCAGACCAGATCCGTGCGCAGGTGGAGGGCTCGTTCGTCTATGGGCTGGGCGCGGCGCTGTACAGCGAGAACACCATCGAGAACGGACGCATCGCCGAGGGTAATTTCGACACCTACGAAGTAATGCGCCTGGCGGAGTTTCCCAAGGTGGAGACGGTGATCGTGCCATCCGGCGGGTTCTGGGGCGGGGTGGGCGAGCCCACCATCGCGGTGGCGGCGCCGGCTGTAATGAACGCTATCTTTGCCGCGACCGGCAAGCGTATCCGATCGTTGCCGTTGAAGGATCAGGACCTGAAGCGCGCCTGATGCGCGCGGCGTTCTTCGTCGTGTTGGCGATGGCCCCGGTGGCAGCCTTAGCAATGGAGGCACCGCCCGGTGCCACCACCTGCTCAGGCTGTCATGCCGGCCCGTCCGGCGCGGGGATGGTCTCGATCATTGGGCGGGATCCTGTGGAGTTGTCCGCCACGATGGAGGCGTTTCGCTCAGGGGCGCGGCCGGCCACGCTGATGAACCGGCTGGTGCGGGGCTTCAGCCCCGACGAAGTGCGCGCGATGGCGGCGTGGCTGGCGGTGCAGAAATGAGCACCCTGACGCGTCGTGCAACTTTGGGCGCCATGGCGATGCCGTTCGTGGCACGAGCGGTCCATGCTGCGACCGCCCGCGTGGTGGTGATCGGTGGCGGCTTCGGCGGCGCCAGCGTGGCGCGTGCCCTGCGGGCGGGCGATCCGTCGCTCTCTGTCACGCTCGTGGAAGCTAAGCCGACCTACACGGCGTGCCCGTTCAGCAACCACGTGATCGCCGGGCTGCGCCCGATCGAGGCGCAGCTTTTTGAACTGTCCGGCGTAATCCGGGCCGGCATCACCGTGGTACAGGGCACCGCCACCGCCGTTGATCCCGTGACGCGGACCGTTTCGCTGCAGGACCAGCAATCGCTTTCCTATGACCGCCTCGTGCTGTCACCAGGCGTGGACCTCAACTACGCGGCCCTGCCGGGCTATTCAGAAGGCGCCGCCGAACGCATGCCGCATGCGTGGAAGGCCGGCGCGCAGACCTTGCTGTTGCGGGCGCAACTTGAGGCGATGCCGGATGGCGGCGTGGTTGTCATGTCCGCGCCCTCCAATCCGTATCGCTGCCCGCCCGGGCCATATGAGCGGGCGAGTCTGATCGCGTATTACCTCAAGACGAAAAAGCCGCGCTCGAAGATCATTCTCCTCGATGCAAAGGATGTGTTTTCGAAGCAGAAATTGTTCCAGCAGGCATGGGCGGCGCTGTATCCCGGGCTGCTTGAATGGGTGTCTCTGTCTGATGGCGGCAAGGTGAACAGCGTCGATGCCAGGGAAATGACCTTCACCACCGATTTCAATGTGCAGAAGGCCGATGTCGCCAACGTCATTCCGCCGCAGCGTGCGGGGGCCATCGCGGCGCTGGCGGGCGTGGCGGATCGCACTGGCTGGTGCCCGATCGATCCCGTCAGTTTCGAATCGAAGTTGCAGCCGAACATCCACGTGATCGGCGATGCCGCGATTGCCGGCGCCATGCCTAAATCCGCGTTCGCCGCCAACGCCCAGGCCAAGACCTGCGCCGCCGCTATCATCCGTGCGCTGAGCGGCGCGTTGCCGGAGGAACCGCGTTTGCTGAACACCTGCTACAGCCTGGTGGCGCCGGACTACGGCATTTCAGTCGCCGGCGTCTATCGCCCGGTGTCCGGTGTGCTCACCGATATTGAGGGGGC
>JAYTHH010000347.1:0-3501 GCA_043732745.1 Rhodospirillales bacterium | reverse complement strand
GGCCGGAGGGGTTTGCCGATCTTGCGGCCAAGCTGCTGCCGGGGGTTGTCAACATCGCCTCATCCCAGGTGATGAAGGCCAATTCCGACCAGGGGCCGGAAATCCCGAGCTTTCCGCCGGGCTCGCCGATGGAGCGGTTCTTCAAGGACTTCATGGACAAGCAGCGCCGGCCGAATGGCCCCGGTGGGCCGGGCGGTCCAGGCGGGCCGCAGGAGGGGCGGAAATCCCAGAGCCTTGGCTCTGGCTTCGTGATCGATACCGCAGGCTACGTGGTGACCAACAACCACGTCATCGACGGTGCCGACGAGATCAACGTGATCTTGCAGGACAACACCACCTTGAAGGCCAAGCTGATCGGCCGTGACGAGAAGGTAGACATCGCTCTGCTCAAGATCGAGACCGATCATCCCCTGGTGGCAGTGCCGTTCGGCGACAGCGACAAGGAGCGCGTGGGCAACTGGGTGATCGCCATCGGCAATCCGTTCGGCCTGGGCGGCACCGTAACCGCCGGCATCGTCTCGGCGCGCAGCCGCAACATCGGCCAGGGCTCGTATGATGATTTCATCCAGACCGACGCACCTATCAACCAGGGCAACTCGGGCGGGCCGCTGTTCAATATGGACGGCGAGGTTATCGGCATAAATACGGCGATCTATTCCCGTTCCGGCGGCTCGATCGGACTTGGCTTCTCGATCCCGTCGAACCAGGCTAAGAACGTGGTGATGCAGCTGAAGGATTTCGGCCGCACGCGGCGTGGCTGGCTTGGGGTGAAGATCCAGCAGGTGACGCCGGATATTGCCGAGAGCCTGGGGCTGAAGGAGCCCACCGGGGCGATGATCGCCAGCGCCGACGAAAATGGCCCTGCGGCGAAGGCGAAGATTCAGGGCGGCGATATTATCCTGAAGTTCAACGGCACTGACGTGAAGGAGATGCGCACGCTACCGCGCGTGGTGGCCGAGACGCCGATCGGCAAGCAGGTGCCGGTGGTGTTGTGGCGTGATGGCAAGGAGCGCGTGGTGCAGGTGACGGTGGGTGAGCTGCCCGACGACACCAAGCCGGTGCTGGCGTCCACCAACAGCCAGGACAAGCCGCAGGTGGCGCGGCCGGTCGAGCTGACCGGCATGGGCCTCAAGATCTCTCCGATTACCGACGAGGCGCGTGAGCGGTTCCAGATCGCGGCTGATCAGAAGGGTGTGCTGATCACCGACGTCGCTGCTGGTTCGACCGCGGCGGAGAAGGGCCTGAAGCCGGGCGACGTCATCGTGGAAGTGCAGCAGGAAGAGGTAAAGACTCCTGCCGATATCACCGATCGCGTGGAGCGTTTCCGCAAGGCGAACAGGCGTTCGGTGCTGATGCTGGTGCAGACCGGCGACGGCCTGCACTGGGTGCCATTGAGCCTGGCACAGGGCAAGAGCCAGGGCGGCTAACGCGAGGGTGGGGCAAGGCCCATGTGGGGCTGGCTTCTCGCTGTGTTGCTGGTCTTGACTACAGCCTCCGGTGGTGCCCGCGCCCAGCAGGCGGACGCCACCGGTAGTCGGTTCGACGGTGTCTATCACGGCAAGCTGACGCAAAGGAGCAAGGGCTGCCTGTCCGGCGCCAACGTAGCGGACGGCGAGCACGTGCGCCTCGTGGTGCGGAACGGCGCGTTTCCGTGGACCATCAACAAGGTGCGCACCATGGTCCCGATCGGCACCGGTGGCGAGATCGCGACCAAGACGCCTTACATCGAGCTGCGGGGTAAGGCGGCGGGAACGGTCATGGAATGGGATTCGATTAACACATCCTGCTTCAATAAGTGGCATTTCGATCGGGATTAGGCGGCAAACGAATGCCGGATTGCGGCCGACCTATGTGAGGAGTTTTGCGGCCTTTGGTGCGAAATAGGTTAGGATGCCTGAGCAGCCGGCCCGCTTGAAGCCAAGGAGGCTTTCCATCATGGCGCGGTCATGGTCGATCCAGCCGCGCTCGACGGAGGCCATGATCATCGAATATTCGCCGGACACCTGATAGGCGAATACCGGCACGCCGAATGCGTCCTTCACGCGGCGGACGATGTCCAGATAAGGCATGCCCGGCTTGACCATGATAGTGTCTGCACCTTCGGCCAGGTCCATCGCGACCTCGCGCAACGCCTCGTCGGAATTGGCCGGATCCATCTGGTAGGTTTTTTTGTCGCCGCCATTAAGCGCGCCGGCGCTGCCGACGGCGTCACGGAATGGGCCGTAGAAGGCGCTGGCGTATTTGGCGGCGTAGCTCATCAGGTTGGTGTGAATGAAACCCTCGGCGTCGAGCGCCGTGCGCAGGGCGCCGATGCGGCCGTCCATCATGTCCGACGGCGAGATGATGTCGATGCCCGCACGGGCCTGGTTCAGCGCCTGGGCGCAGAGCAAGCTGACAGTTTCGTCGTTGGACACATAGCCGTCGCGGATGACGCCGTCATGGCCGTGATCGGTGTAGGGGTCGAGAGCGACGTCGCCGAGCAGGCCGACATCAGGGAATTCGCGTTTGAGCACGCGGGCAGCCTGGCAGATCAGGTTATCCGGATTCTGCGACTCGGTGCCTTCACTGTCCTTCAGGTCGGAGGGCGTTGCGGGAAAAAGGGCGATGGCGGGAATGCCCAGTCGTACAGCGTCCTGCACATGGGCCGCCAGTTGATCGACGCTGACGCGCTTCACCCCGGGCATCGCGGCGATGTCGGTGGCTTGGCCGGTGCCGTGCATGACGAAGATCGGCCAGATCAGGTCGTCCACGCTGAGCCGGTTCTCTGCCACCAGGCGGCGTGTCCAGCTGTTGGCGCGGTTGCGGCGCAGGCGTGTAGTGGGGAAACTCGCCCCATTGTTATTGTAACCCATAGGACCATCGTCTCCGAGCGACTGGAATCGGGCATAAACAAGCGCCAAGGTGTTGGCAAAGGATAGGGGTGTACGGTGCGGAAATTTCTATGGGCGATGCTGTTCGTCGGATTTTCGGCTGGTGCACGGGCGGAGACCGTGGAAATTCCGCTGCCAGATGGCACGATGCTGAAGGCTGAGTTGTTCATGCCCGCCGGCCCGGTTGTGGCCCCTGCGATCGTGGCGCTGCATGGCTGTGGCGGGCCTTACGGCGCGCGTGATCGCCAGTGGCGTGAGAGACTGGGGGGTGAGGGGCATATCATGCTGTTTCCCGACAGTTTTTCCAGCCGTGGCCTGAAATCTCAGTGCCGGGAGACGAACCGCGCCGTCACTTCGTTCGGGGTGCGCCGGTCGGACGCGATCGAGAGTGCGAAATTTCTGGCAGCACGGCCGGGCACGCCGGATGGTGGCGTGACGCTGCTGGGCTGGTCCGATGGCGGCAGCACGGTGATGGCGGCGGCCAACGTGGCGCCGGATCTGCCGGCCGGGCTTATCCGCGGCATGATCGCGTTCTATCCGGGCTGTGCGGTGGCGGTGCGCAATCCCGCGTGGCGGCCGGTGGCACCGTTGCTGGTGCTGGTCGGGGCCGCCGATGACTGGACGCCGGCCA
>JAYTHH010000346.1:0-3506 GCA_043732745.1 Rhodospirillales bacterium | reverse complement strand
CGCGGTGATGGCAATGTTCTGCAGGCTGAGTACAAGCGCATAAAGGCCAAGCTCTGCGGGCCCAAACCGCCGCGCCAGCATGATAAACACGATCGCGCCACTCCCGACATAGATCACCCGTGCGAGCGCCTGCGCCGACACGCTGTGCAGGTAGGCGGCTGGCCGCGGCGCACCCTCGCCAACCGCGGCTGGCGTCGGGCCGGCCACGCGTACGGGGGCGCTCACGGACCCGGTTCGATCCGGCGAAGCCAAAGCGAGGATGGTGTCGTCCGGCCGCGCACGCGCTGTGACGGACACAGTAGGTCGACCTCCGTCGCGTGATCCCGCCAGAGTGCGTGCATCGGAAAAAGCACCTCGAAACTCCGGTTAAAACAAAGGAACGCCTCGACAAGATACTGCTCGTTCCACAGGAAGCGGTGCCGGCGCAGCAACTCGTCCGGGTAATCGAACGGGGTGTAGATGTCGTGAATATGCACAAGAACGCCCGGCGCAAGCTCGCCAAGCCATTCCAGTACTTCCGTCACGACGTCACCCTGCGGCCGGATGACGTGAGATGAGTCGATGAACAGCACGTCGCCAGGCGCTAGCGCCTGCAGCAAAGCCGGCGGCGCTGCTTCGGCAGTTAAGCGCAGGACCTTGACCGGCAAGCGCTCCAACCACTGCGCCTCGAACGGCTCTATGCAGACATGCTCGCATTTGTATTCTGGGTCGCGCCTGTGCAATTCAGCCAAGGCGCTCTGGAACACGAGCGTTGACATGCCGCAGCCAACCTCGACGATGCGCCGGGGCCGGTTCGCGAGCACGACGCCGTAAAGGGCTCCCGCGTCGAGCGGGCAAAACATGGTGTTGGAGGGATCATAAGCCATGCCAACAGCCTGCGCTGCCGACTGCCCAGGACAGTCCAATCCCTCGAGCACTGCCAGCGCCACGCGGGCCCGTTCCAGCCCAAAGTCAAGCCCAGCGATCCGGCGCCTTTCAGAGAGCGGCCGGGTCAGCCGGCCCAAATTGATCAGCGGTTCATAGTAGTGGTCAATCAGCGGATAGATACCGGCCCGATCGAGCAGCGCGAAGTTACGCGGCGCCCCCGGCGGCGTCAGCGCTCGCAGTAGCCGCATCTGCCGCGCGGCAAGCCAGGTCACCGGCTGCATGACCCGATCCAGCAGCGGCGCCGCCCTGTGCAACAGGCGCGCCCGTGCGGAACGTGTCACGAACGGGCCGCGTGGTGGAGCTGCAACCATGCCAGCACGCCGAATTGCGCCACTACGAGTTGAGATATGAGCAGGCTTAGCTTGAAACCAGGATCGACGAAACCGTGCAGGAAATGCGCAAGCAGGCCGAAACCCACTCCGAACGCCAGCGCCCGTTCTGCCGCCTGACCGTTACGCAGGCGGTAGGCGGTCACCCAGCCCATGGCGAAAAGCGACAGGTAGGCCGCAAACCCTAGTGTTCCCACCTCCGTCCAAACGAGCAAGTGAAGGTTGTGCACGACATGATTGACACCCGAAAAGATGCGAAAATAACCACTCGGGTCGGCGGTTTCGAACGTGGGCGCAAAATTGTTTAGGCCAATTCCGATAAGCCCATGCGACATCAAGACTTGCCATGTCGCCTTCAACAGCGGGATTCGATGCTCGGTGCTACCGCCGTCTTCGCCAAAAAGACGCTCAGACAGGAATGGCCACGCCGCCATGGCGGCGATCGCGGCCAATAGCGCGACGCCGCCGAGCCGCAGAGCGATCCGAGTTTGCAGGGCGCGCCGGCCGAGAAAGCACATCAGTGCGAGGAGGCTGCATAGCGGCAGCGCGATCCACGCGCCGCGAGACAGCGTGACCAAAGCTCCAAAAAATGCGGCCATGGCCGCAGCGGCCTGAAGCAAGCGGTCGCTCGGGCGCCGCAGGGAAAGCGCCAGCAAGAGCGCCGTCGGCCCGGTGATCTCGAAAAAATACGCAGCGATGTTCGGATCGCCGAAAGTGCCCCCGGGCCGCGCTACTTGTCCCACAGCGGTGGTCTGATCGAGCAATGCGCCCTCGCCCAATAGGCTGAGGCCGAGTGGGCGCCCGACCGACCACTGCAGCCCGACCAGCGTGGCCTGGAGGATGACGGTCCAGGCCAGCGCGCGCTGATAGGTCGCCATCTCGGCTGCGGTAAGATTCATAACAACGATGCAGATGAACAAGAGGCCGAGTTGCCGCTGCTCCTCGAGAAGGGTCAGCGCCGGAAACCGGGCAGCGAGCAGACTGACCAGACCGGCCGCCATAAACAGAATTTGTGGGACGACGATCGCCCAATTGATTTGCAGGAGCGGCGCGGCCGGTGAGAGTGCCCGCGCCCCGGCATAGGTCAGGGCCGAAAGGAGGGCGAGCGAAAGGGTTACCCCCTCCGCACCTCCCACAAAAGGCAAATAGCTTTCGGAGACAGAAGTATGGAGAAAGAACGTGATCCCGGGGCCGACCGACAGGCCCGTTGCGAGCGACGCCACGAGCGCGAACTGCACACGCGACCAGCTGCCGAGGTAGAGCAGAAAATCACCAGCGGCCACCGCAGCCAGCAAAGTCAGAGCATAGCGCATATCGATGCCAGCAAGCGCGAACGCGGCCATGCTCGCACCGGCCGCTAGGGTGAGAAGACCCGCGACGCTCCCGATCATGCGACCGCAGCGCGTTCTGGAAACGCTTGCGGCGCTGCCCGGCTCTTGACCCAGCAATGGCGGGCGAACATTCCCATCGCCGTTGCCTTGCGGGAGTCTCGGAGCGCATAGGCGGCCGAACGAAGCCAAAATCCTAGCCAGAGCAGCCGCCAGAACCATGGCCAAGCCGGCCTTCCAGCCCGTGCGAGCAGCAACAGGCCGAGGCTATCCAACCAATCCAGGCGGACCAACCTAATCTTGGCGTCGCCCCGGTCACCTCCCTGCGTGCCGCCCTGTAGATGCAGCACTTCGGTGGCGCCGACATAACCCAGCCGCCAGCCATGGTCGCGAAGCCTGCAGCCCCACTCCATGTCTTCGGCATACATGAAAAAGCGCTCGTCCAGACCACCGCACTGCTCGAACGCGGCCCGGCGGATCAGCATCGCCGCGCCGCACAGCCAATCGACGTCCCGGACCCCGGGCTGCGGCGGTCCCGCAAGCACGAAGCCGCGAAAAAACCGGTGAAGACCAAAGCTCCAAGCGGCGGCCGAGCGGAGACTGGGACGAAATCCGGCGTCGCCGACTTGATGCGACCCGTCCTCGCTGAGCAGACGAGGGCCAACCGCGGCGAAAGTTGGCCGCGCCTCCAGTTCGGTCAGTAGGCGGGCGAAACTATCTTGTGCCGCCGGAAATGCATCTGGATTAAGAAGCAAAATGAAAGGTGCCGCCGTGTCTCGCAGGCCCTGGTTGCATGCAGCCGCAAAGCCGGCGTTTTGCGCGTTGACGATCACCCGCACGGACGGGAAACGATCGGCTACGGCTGCAACTGTTCCGTCCGATGACGCATTGTCGACCACCATGATCTCCAATCCGCCAGTTA
>JAYTHH010000345.1:0-3519 GCA_043732745.1 Rhodospirillales bacterium | reverse complement strand
ACAGTTTTTCTCGGTTTGCTTCACGGCCTGCCAAAGCGCTTCCAAGTCTTCAAGCGAGGCTTCCGACGGCGTTCTGCCCTGTTCGGCCAGCCGTGCCTCCACCTGGCCGAACCGGCGGGAAAACTTGTCGTTTGCCTGACGCAGACAGGCCTCGGGGTCGAGATCCAGCTTGCGCGCCAGGTTGGCCGCCACGAACAGGATATCGCCGAACTCGTCTGCCAGCCGGGCGCGATCGGCGCCTTCCAGCTCAGCCCGCAGTTCGGCGATTTCTTCCTCGAGCTTCTGGATCACCTGCTCGGCATCCGCCCAGTCGAACCCCACGCGGCCCGCGCGGGCGGTGATCTTGCGGGCGCGGGTGAGGGCGGGCAGGGCCACGGGAATGCCGGCCAGGGTGCCGGTCTCGCCGCGCGCGGCCCGTTCGGTTCGTTTTTGCTCCTCCCACGCGGCCACCTGCATCCCGGCACTGCGCGATTCCGCCTCGCCAAACACGTGCGGATGCCGGCGGATCATTTTATCCGATATGGCGCGGGCCACATCGGCAAAGTTGAAACGGCCTTCCTCGCGGGCGATCTGGGCGTGATAGACCACCTGAAACAGCAGATCGCCCAGCTCGTCCGGAAGGGCCGCGAAATCCCGCGCCGCGATGGCATCGGCGACCTCGTAGGCTTCCTCGATCGTGTACGGTGCGATGGTTTCGAACGTTTGTTGAAGGTCCCAGGGGCAGCCGGTCTGCTTGTTGCGCAGGGCCGCCATGATCTCCAACAGGCGGCCCAGCTCGGTCTCGGCTTGTGTTGGCAAGACGTTCTCCCATGCGTTTTTCGCCGTCGTTTTCCCAACTGAAGTGAAGACAATTCAGTTGGAACGGCTCTAGACATCGCAGACTGATTACCGCAACGGGGCACCATGTCACAGTCGCCCACCGAAGGCCTCGCCACCAGCTCTGACCGGCTGTCGCTGTCGCGGGACCGCATCAAGGTCCTGCTGCTCGAAGGCGTGCACGACACAGCCGTCGCGATGTTCGAGCAGGCTGGCTACGGCAACATCCAGCGCATGCCCAAGGCCCTCGAAGGTGACAGCCTGATCGAGGCGGTGCAGGGGGTGCACATTCTGGGCATCCGCAGCCGCACCCAACTGACGAACGAGGTGTTTGCCGCCGCCGACCGGCTGTTGGCGGTGGGCTGCTTCTGCATCGGCACCAATCAGGTCGATTTGGTATCGGCGCGCGACCACGGCGTGCCGGTGTTCAATGCGCCCTACAGCAACACGCGGTCGGTGGCGGAGCTAGTGATCGGCGAGATGATCATGCTGCTGCGCGGCATCTTTGACAAATCCGCCGCCGCCCATCGCGGCGTGTGGGACAAGTCCGCCACGGGGAGCACCGAGGTGCGCGGCAAGACGCTGGGGATTGTCGGCTACGGCAATATTGGCAGCCAGCTCAGCGTGCTCGCCGAGGCGTTCGGCATGCGGGTGATCTATTTCGACACTGCCACCAAGCTGCCGCACGGCAACGCGCAGAAATCCCCCACACTTGAAGGGCTGTTGACCGTGGCCGACGTGGTGAGCCTGCACGTGCCGGAAAACGCCGAGACGGCTGGCATGATCGGCGCGCGCGAACTGGCCCATATGAAGCCGAGCGCCATCCTGATTAACAATGCCCGTGGCACGGTGGTTGATCTGGACGCATTGGCAACCTCTCTGCGTGAGCGCCAGTTGCTGGGGGCCGCCATCGACGTGTTCCCCTATGAACCCGGCTCCAACAACGAGCGCTTCGTCACGCCGTTGCAGAACCTGCCCAATGTGATCCTCACCCCGCACATCGGGGGCTCCACCGCCGAGGCTCAGGCGCGCATCGGCGAGGAGGTTGCCCGAAAGTTGCTGGATTACAGCGATGTCGGAACCACCGTCGGCGCCGTGAATTTCCCAGAGGTGCAACTGCCGAAACACCCGTCCGGAACCCGCTACATGCATGTCCATCGCAACGTGCCTGGCCTGCTGTTTCGCGTGAACGACGCGTTCGCCAAGCGTGGCCACAACATTGCGGCGGAATACCTGCAGACTGCGGGGGATCTCGGCTACGTGGTGGTGGACGCCGAGGGCCCGTCCAACGATGAAAGCGTGCTGGCCGATCTGCGCAAGATCGACGGCACCATCCGCGCCCGGCTGCTGTATTGACCGATATACCTCACGAGGGCGCCTTAAAGGACGCCCGCATGTCGGCACCCAACGCGCTGCGCAACCGGGACGCCATTCTGGAGGTGCTGCGTGTACAGCTTCCGGCGGCGGGAAGGGCGCTTGAAATCGCCAGCGGCACTGGCGAGCATGTGGCGCATTTCGCCGCCGCCATCCCCAGTCTGCAGTTCCAGCCCAGCGACCCCGATCCGCAACGCCGCGCAAGTATTAATGCCTGGACGCACGGATTGGCCAATGTCCAGCCAGCCATCGACCTTGACGTAATGGCGTCATGGCCGGATTTGGGTGTGGATGCGATCATTTGCATCAATATGATCCATATCGCACCCTGGGCTGCCGCCGAGGCGCTGTTCGCCGGCGCAGCGCGGGCATTGGTGCCGAATGGTCTCCTCATGCTTTACGGACCGTTCAAGATCGACGGCGCCCACACTGGCCCGAGCAATGCCGATTTCGACGCCGACCTGCGCGCCCGCAATTCTAAATGGGGCGTGCGAGACCTGACGGAAATCTCGGGCCTGACGGCTCGTTTCGCCTTCTCCCAGCCGGAGCGGGTGCAGATGCCGGCCAATAATTTGTGCCTTATCTTCCGCCTGGGCACCTGAGCCGGTGGAACGCGTGGGCGACTATCCACGGCCGCCGCGGCTGCAATGGGACGACCGCGAAATCACCGTCACCTTCGCCGGAACGCTGATTCTGCGCGCGCCGGGTGCCTGGAAGGTGATGGAGACCTTTCACCCGCCAAGCTACTATCTGGCGCCTGACGCTTTCCTGCCAAGCGTGATCCGGCCGGGCACGCCCCGCCGTAGCCTGTGTGAATGGAAGGGCAGGGCGCGATACTGGACGATCGTGGCCGGCGGCCGTGTCGCCGAAGATTGTGGCTGGAGCTATCCTTACCCCGCGATGCCGTTTGTCGACCTTGCGGACTGCATCGCACTCTTCGCCGGGCGTATGGATCGCTGCACCTTGGGAGGTGAGGTTGTGATACCGCAGCCAGGTGGATTCTACGGCGGCTGGATCACGCCAGATCTGGAAGGACCGTTCAAGGGTGAGCCTGGGACCGAATACTGGTAGCAAGCTCAGTTCGCGAAAGCAGCGCTATCACCATGGCCATCAGTCTGTCCAAAGCGAACGGCTTGCGCAGCAACTCGATGCTCTCGACCAGCGGCAGGTCGTCCAGGGCGGTACCGGCAAGGCCTGTAAAGATCACCGGCAACTCAGGTCGCACCGTGCGCCCGGCATCCGCCATTTGGCGTCCGTTGAGCCGGGGCAGCCTGACATCCGCGATGACCACAAAGCCAGATCAGCCCCGGTTCCCATAGCAGGCAGAAG
>JAYTHH010000344.1:0-11357 GCA_043732745.1 Rhodospirillales bacterium | reverse complement strand
CTGCCAGTTGCCCTTGTCGCCGAACGCCGCGGTCAGCACGTCGCTCTGGTCGATCACGTAGTTCAGGGCCTGCCGCGCCCTGATATCATTGAACGGCGGCTGCAGATGGTTCGGCCGCAGCATGGTCTGGTCGGCGATCTGGCTCAGCCGCATGAGCCGAATTGATTTGTTGCCGGCCAGCACCGGCAAAAGATCCAACGAGGGCCGCTCGGCGAAATCGATCTCGCCCGACTGCAACGCCGCCGCCACCGTCGCGGGGTCCGGCAAAATCTGCCACTCCACCCGATCCACCTTCACCACGCGCCCACCCGCCGTGCCATCCGGCGGCTCCGCCCGCGGCACATAGGCGGCGTTCTTCTCGTAGACGATCTTCGCCCCACTCACCCGCTCAGCGGCCACGTAGCGAAACGGGCCGGAACCGATGGCGTTGGTCACCTGCCGCCATGGTTCCACCACATCCTGCGCCCGCATGATGGCGGCAAAGCGCGATGGCGCCGCCGCCAGGACCGACAGCATCGAAGGAAACGGCGTCTTCAGAACAATGCTGAAGCGGTCGGCATCGATCGCCTCCATACCCGCCATCGAGGCCGCCAGACGCATCCCTCCACCATCGAACAACATCCAGCGCCCGAGCGAGGCGATCACATCCGCCGTCGTCACCTTCTGCCCATTATGGAATCGCAAGCCAGGGCGAAGTTTAAATGTCCAGCTCAGCCCATCCGCCGACACGCCCCAGCTCTCCACCATCTGCGGCTTGGGCTGCAGCTTCGCATCCCAGCTGAACAGGCTTTCATAGATCATCATTCCCCCGATCATCGAGATCGAGGCGGTGCCGAACACCGGGTCCAGCAGCACAATGTCGGTCTGCGGCACCACAAGCAGCACTTTAGGATCGGCCCGCGCCGCAGTGATCGAAAGCAGCAAGGCCACAAGGGACAGTCGGATGTGGGCGACGGCCATGACAGCATCCTTGCGCGAGGTGCGGCAGCGCAGCATGGAACGCGCAAGCCGGCAATACATCGTTTCCGATATAAATCTGGCCACAATTTTGCTTTGCTGTCCCAGGAACAATTCGCAGGAGAGATGAGATGATCGATCGCCGCGGCTTTCTGGCCGGCTCCGTCGCCGCCTCGCTCGTATCTTACGCGGGCCTCACCGAAGCACTTGGCGCCCTGCCGCGCGACCTCGTGGTGATGGCCAAGCAGATCGACGACATCCTGAGCCTCGACCCGCAAGAGAGCTTCGAATTCTCCGGCAACGAGATCACCGGCAACATCTACCAGAAGCTCGTCACGCCCAACCCGCTCGACCCTTCCGAGCTGCGCGCCGATCTGGCCGAAAGCTGGGCGGTGGCGCCAGACGGTCTCAGCATCACCTTCAAGATGAAACCGGGCAAGAAGTTCAGCAGCGGCAACCCAATCACATCAGATGACGCTGTCTTCTCGCTGCAACGGGCCATCATCCTGAACAAGCCGCCGGTCTTCATCCTCAACCAGTTCGGCTTCACGCCCGAGAATGTGGCCGAACGCATCAAGGCCACCGACGCCGCCACCTTGGTGCTGCAGTTCAGCGAGCGCCCGGCACCCAGCTTCCTGCTGTATTGCCTCGCCGCCAACCTGGGCGCCATCGTCGACAAGAAAACCGTCATGGAAAGGGCGCAAGGCGCCGACATGGGCAACGCCTGGCTGAAGCAGAACAGCGCCGGCTCCGGATGCTGGGTGCTGAAAAGCTGGCGCGCCTCCGAGATCGTATCGCTGGAGGCCAATCCGCTCAACCCGCCGCCCGGCGGCCTCAAGCGCATGGTCATCCGCCATGTCGCCGACCCCTCCGCCCAGCTTCTGCTGCTGCGCCAGGGCGACGCCGACATCGCCCGCGATCTCACCACCGAACAGATCACCGTGGCGGCAAAAGACCCGGCCTACGCCATCGTCGAGCATCTGTCCGGCCGCATCAACTATCTCGCCATGAACACGCAGAACCCGATGCTGGCCAAGCCCCTGGTGCGCCAGGCCGTCAAATGGGCGATCGACTACGAGGGCATCCAGAATAACATCATGCCCGTCACAGCGAAGGTGCATCAGACCTTCGTGCCCGAAAGCTTCCCCGGCGCCATCACCGACACGCCGTATCAAAAGGATACCGCAAAGGCGAAGGCGCTGCTGGCACAGGCGGGCCTGGCCGATGGCTTCGACCTGAGCATGGACCACGCCTCCGTAGCGCCGACGCCGGATATTGCCCAGATCATCCAGGCCAATCTGCGCGACATCGGCATCAGGCTGCAGTTGATCCCCGGCGAGACGCGCCAGGTCACCACCCTCGTGCGGGCGCGACAGCACCAGATGGCGCTGGGCGGCTGGGGCTCGGATTATTTCGACCCGAACTCGAACGCCGAGAATTTCTGCGTCAACACCGACAATTCCGACGCCTCCACCCGCAAGACCACGGCATGGCGGAATTCCTGGCAGGACAAGGATATCTCGGACCGCGCCATCGCGGCACTGAAGGAGACCGATGGGGCGAAGCGGTTCGCGGCCTATGAGTCGCTCCAGCGCGACGTGCTGGAACGTGGCCCCTACGCGATGATGGTGCAGCCGGTCCAGGTGGCGGTGGTGCGCCGCAACATCGAAGGCCTGGTACTCGGCACGATGTCCGACCTGACGCGGTATGAGGGGTTGAAGAAGGGCTGACCGCCAGACGGCCCGGCGGGGCGCTCGCTCTCAGTCGAACGGCAGCCCGACATAGTTCTCGGCCAACGATCCCGCCTGCAGCCTGGACGTGCGTACAAGGTCCAGATCGGCAAAATGGATGCGGCGTTCAAAGTCCGACTCATCGGCATTCCGGTGCAGCATCGTGGTCATGTACCAGGAGAACCGCTCGCCCTTCCAGATCCGCCGCAGACAGGTCGCGCTGTAGCGGTCGAGTCCCGTCTGGTCGTTGCGGGCAAACTGCGCCACCAGCGCGCGCGACAGCACCAGCACGTCGGCCACCGCCAGTTTGAGCCCCTTGGCCCCGGTCGGCGGCACGATATGCGCGGCGTCGCCGGCAATGAACAGCCTTCCATACTGCATGGGCTCGCACACGAACGAGCGCAGCGGGATAATGCCCTTCTGGAAGATCTCGCCCTCCGTCAGCGCCCAGCCGTCGCCGGTGCCCAGCCGCGCCTGGAGCTCGCCCCAGATCCGGTCGTCGGACCACTGCTTGATATGATCGGCCGGATCGCACTGCACATACATGCGCTGGATTTCAGGCGAGCGTGTGCTGAGCAAGGCGAAGCCGTCGCCCTGGTTGGCGTAGATTAGCTCCGGCCAGGACACCGGGGCGCGGGTCAGGATGCCCAGCCAGCCGAACGGATACACCTTCTGATATTCGCGCCGCAGCGCCTTCGGGATCGCCTGCCGGCCCGGCCCATGAAACCCGTCGGCGCCCACCACGTAGTCGCAGTCGATCGTGGCGAGCGGCCCATCGCCGTCCGGGCGGTAGTCGATCGCGGGACGATCAGTGTCCACGCCACGGATCGCCGTGCCACCCACGCCGAACATGATCTCGCCGCCCTGCGCCAGCCGGGCCGCGATCAGGTCGCGCAGCACTTCGTGCTGCGGATACACCATCACCCGCTTGCCACCGGTCAATCCCGCGATGTCGACGTGATGGCGCTGGCCATCCCATTGCAGGGTGATGCCATCATGCACGTGTCCGTCCCGCGCCATCCGCCCGCCGATGCCCAACTCGCGCATCAGCTCCACCACCCAATGCTCCAGCACGCCGGCGCGAATGGTGCCCTCAACGTCGGCGCGGCTGCGCTGCTCGATGTTGACGGAGGATATGCCCTCGCGGTGCAGCAACAACGCCAGAAACAGCCCAGCCGGGCCGGCACCGACAATCCCGACCTGAACCCGCAAGTGAAACGCCCCCATTTTCTGTTCGCGGGAGCCTATAACTTCGGCACCCATTCCGCCATCCTATGTACTTTTCGAGTGGTCCGCCTTGAAATGGACGAACCGTGTGGTTCGTGCGGATGGCCAATAAAGGACCTATTGGTCCGAACCTGACAATTGGTCCCCGAGTCAGGTGATTCGGCCCACAAGCCAAGGACTAGTGGTAGGAATCTGACGATTCTTTCCGTCAGATTTCTACCGCTAGGGAGCCCAGCATGATCAACGGCCGCACGCAGATCATCGCCCATATCGGATTCCCCACCGAATCCTTCAAAGCGCCGATGATCTACAATCCGTGGTTCGACGCGCACGGGATCAACGCCGTGGTGGTCCCGTTCAGCGTGCAGGCCGAGGATTATGAGGCGCTGTTCCCCGGCCTGTTCCGCATGACCACGCTACACGGCGCGCTGATCACCATGCCGCACAAGGTGACCACCATACGCCTGGTGGACGAGATGACGACCACGGCCAAGATCGCCGGTGCCTGCAACGCGGTGCTCAAGCGGCCGGATGGATCGCTGCTGGGCGACATGTTCGACGGCACCGGCTTCGTGCGCGGGATGGAGCGCAAGGGTCGCCAGATCGAAGGCGCCAGCGCGCTGGTGGTCGGCGCCGGGGGCGTCGGCTGCGCGATCGCCGCCTCGCTTGCCGCGTCCGGGTTGGCCTCGATGGGGCTGTTCGACGTGCATGCGCCCGCTGCCGAGGCCTTGGCCGACCGACTGCGCACGCATTATCCGGCGCTGGCGCTGGCCACCGGATCGCACGATCCCGTCGGCTACGACATCGTCATCAACGCCACGCCAATGGGCATGAACACGGGCGACGCGCTGCCGGTGGATATCGACCGCCTGGCCCCCGGCACCTTCGTGGGCGAAGTGGTGATGAAGGAGGAATTCACGCCGCTGCTCCGAGCCGCGCAGGCCAGGGGCTGCACGGTGCAGGTCGGCACGGACATGCTGTTCGAGATGATCCCGGCGTATCTGGAGTTCTTCGGGTTCGGCACCAGCACGCCCGAAGAACTGCGGCGGCTCGCGACGCTGGAGTATTAGACCCGCCGCTCCTACCCCTTTGGCGGCTCCGTATGGCCACCAAAGCCAAGCCGCATCGCGCTCAGCATCTTTTCAGCGAAGGTGTGCTCCTGACGCGACCGGAAGCGCACGAACAGGGCTGCTGCCAGCGTATCGGCGGGTACGGCCTCCTCAATGGCGGCTTCGATCGTCCAGCGGCCCTCGCCACTGTCGGCCACGTTGCCGGAGAAATGTTCCAACGTCTCGTCCTTCGCCAGCGCCTGGGACGAAAGATCAAGCAGCCAGGACGTAACGACGCTTCCGCGGCGCCAGACTTCGGCGATGTCGGCCATATCGAGGTCGAAGCGCTCGCCATCGGGCAGATAGTCGTCGGCGCGGTGGCGTAGGATGTCGAAGCCCTCCGCCATCGCCTGCATCATGCCGTATTCGATGCCGTTGTGGATCATTTTAACAAAATGGCCGCTGCCGGCGGGGCCAGCATGCAGATAGCCCTGCTCCACGCGCGGATCGCGACCCTCGCGGCCGGTGGTGAGCGGGATGGTGCCGAGGCCGGGGGCCAAGGCCGCGAGTATCGGGTCGATCGTGGCGACCGCCGCCTTGTCGCCGCCGATCATCATGCAGTAGCCGCGTTCCAGGCCCCAGACGCCGCCTGACGTGCCGATGTCGAGGTAGCGAATGCCCTTGCCCGCCAGCATCTTCGAACGACGAACGTCGTCCTTGTAATAGCTGTTGCCACCATCGATAAGAATATCGCCTTCGCCCAGGCGGTTGCCAAATTCCGTGACAGCGTCTTCGGTGATCTTGCCGGACGGCAGCATCAGCCAGACCACGCGGGGCATGTCGGTAAGTTTGGCCATGAAATCGTCACGCGAGGCCGCACCCAGAGCCCCTTCGGCAGCGAGGATGTCGGTCGCTTCCGGGCTGGCATCGTGCACCACGCAGTCATGGCCCGCGCGCATCAGACGGCGTGCGATGTTGCCGCCCATTCGGCCAACGCCCACGATACCAATCTGCATGTCATGGCTCCTTTTTGAGTTAGCGGCGTTTGGCGGCAGCACCGCGCTGCGCGATGCCGACCAACGCGTTGCGGCACAATGTTTCAGCCGGCGAGCCCGTACGCTTGCACGCCCGCTCGGTATCGGACAGGCGTTGCGTCGCCATGGCCAGCGCGGCAGCACTCCATAGCCGAACCGATCGGGTGAACACCGCTTCGCGCTTGAAGAACAGGGGCGGGCGCAAGCCCTTTACGGCTTCCTCCGTGGAGGCGCCGTCGTCGATCTGGACGCGCACACGAACAAAACGCTGCAGATGCATCAGCGCGGCGCGCAGCACGCCGACTGGGGCGGCGCCTTCGGACATCGCCAGCTCCAGCGCGCGGTCGGTGCCGGCGACATCTCCATCGGTGGCGGCGAACAGCGCGTCTTCCAGTGACAATCCGGACAAATCGCCGACGCAGGCGCGGGCGGCCAACATATCGACGCTGCCGCCGGGACCCGCATGCAGCGCCAGTTTTTCCAGTTCGCTGCGCGTGACCATGCGATCGGCGCCCAACTGCCCCGCCAGCCAGCCGAGAGCGTCGGAGTCGATTTCGATACGGTCCTGCGCCAGCACGCTGCGGGCAAGTTGGGTGACGGCGCGCGTGTCCATCGGGTAGCAGGCAACGGTGCCGGCCTGCTCGGCGCGATCGAGCAGGGTCTTGAGCTTGGAACGGCCGGTGAGCGTGGCGCCTTCCAGCACCAGCAGGCCGGGGCCGTTGGCACCCAGCACCTTTTGCACCGCGGCGGTGGCGCCGTCGGTAACGTCGCGCACCCGCACCACGCGGCGCCCGCCGGTCATGGACATTGCTGCCACCTCGTCCGGCAGCTGGCCATAGCCGTCGCGCTCGATCTCACTGACGCGGAAGGGATCGTCCAACGCGCCCGCCACGTTGCGCACCAGCCTGGTGGCGTGTTCGCGGATCAGGCCTTCGTCGTCGCCGTGAAACAGCACCACCCTGGCCGGCGCCGGGTTGCTGAGGAACGTCTCGATCCGCCGCGCGTCGATTTTCACCCGCCCATCTTCACGATAGGGCCTTCACGCGGTCGGCGGATGCAAGGCGAACCACGTGGCGATGGCCGTGGTGATCTGGTCGGCCACCGCGTCCACCAGCCGCGCCTGCATCTGTTCGCTTTGCAGGTCGCTGTAGAAATATTGCAGCGACAGCGAGTTGTTGCCATCCAGCGACCGAGCCCGCCCGGTAAGCACGGTGCGCTGCTCGGCATCAGCCGTGGTCAGCGACCAACTGGCGATACCGGCGGCGCGGATCCGCGTGGGAACAGATTCAGCCCGCTCGATGGAAGCGCCTTCGGTGGCGACGTAGAAGGCGACCGCGAGATTGTAGAGCTTGGACGAGCCGGCACCGCCCAGCTCCATCCGGCGCTGCAGGGCATCGCGCAACAGCTGGCCGCTGTGTTCCGGGATCAGCGTCACATACACCGATGCCAGGCCGGACGCGGCGGATGGCGACCCCGCGGTGGCAGGCGCATAGACCGGGCGGAAACCGCACCCACCCAGCATGGCCGCCAACGATCCGATGCTCATGGCCCGGCGAGAAATCACAGCCTCACCCCGCGATGACGAAATTGACGATCCGGTTCTTCACATAGATCCGCTTGACGATGCGCTTGCCCTCAAGCGCCTTCGCCACATTCGGCTCCGCCGCGGCCCGGGCCAGCACGTCATCTTCCACCGCATCGGGCGCCACGTCGATGGTCGTGCGCAACTTCCCCATCACCTGGATTGCGATGGTGAACGCCTCTGCCGCCGTCAACGCCGGGTCAGACACCGGCCAGACGGCCTGCGCCACCAGATCGCTGTTGCCGGGGCGGACGATCTGGCCAATTTCCTCAGCGAGATGCGGCATCATCGGGGCGATGAGGATGGAAATGGTGCCCAACGCCTCAAACCGGGCCCAGGTGAGGCCCGGCTGGTCCGGCGCCTTCTCGGCCTCTGCAAAACCGTTGGCGAATTCATAGACGCGCGCCACGGCCACGTTGAACGCCAACAGCTCCACCGCGTCCGTCATTGCCTCAATCGTGCGATGGGTCAGGCGGCGCAGCGCACGGGCGGCAGGGCCAAATTCGGCGGGCATCTCGCCGGCTTCAAATTCCGCGTTCTCGGCCAGCCGAAAAAGCCGCTGCGTGAAGCGGTAGGCGCCAAGCACGCCGGCCTCGGTCCATTCGATGTCCCGCTCCGGCGGGTTGTCGGACAGGATAAACCAGCGCGCGGTATCGGCACCGTAGCGGGCGATGATGTGGGCCGGGTCGATGGTGTTGCGCTTGGACTTCGACATCGCCTCGATCCGGCCCACAACCACCTCGGCGCCGGTATCCCTTTGGACCATCACACCGTCCTGGCGGCGGCTGACCTCCTCGGGGTAGAGCCAGGCGCCGTCGGCCGACTTATAGCTCTCGTGCGTCACCATGCCCTGTGTGAACAGCCCGGCGAACGGCTCGCTGGCGCTGAGATGCCCAGTGACCTTCATGGCGCGGGTGAAGTATCGCGCATACAGCAGGTGCAGAATGGCGTGCTCGATGCCGCCGATATACTGGTCCACCGGCAGCCAATGATCAGCGGCGGCACGCACAACAGGCTCCGCGGCCTCTGGCGAGCAGAACCGGGCAAAGTACCAGGAGCTATCGACGAAGGTATCGAACGTGTCCGTCTCACGCGTGGCTGGCTTGCCGCAGGACGGGCAGGCGACGTGCTTCCAGGTGGGATGATGATCGAGCGGGTTGCCGGGGCGGTCGAACGTCACATCATCGGGCAAGGTCAGCGGCAACTCAGATTTCGGCACCGGGACAACGCCGCAGGCCGCGCAGTGGATGACCGGGATGGGGCAGCCCCAATAGCGCTGGCGCGACACGCCCCAGTCGCGCAGCCGCCAGTTGACGACGCCCTTGCCGATGCCGCGGCGTTCGATCTCGGCGATGGCGGCGGCCTTGGCGTGGGTCTGGTTGAGGCCATCGAGGAATTCGGAGTGATACGCCGTACCGTCACCGTCGAACGGCTTGTCTGCAATTGCGAAGCTGTCCGCGTTCTCGCCGGGCGGCAGCACCACCGGGATAACCGGCAGATCATATTTATGGGCGAAATCCAGGTCGCGCTGGTCGTGCGCGGGGCAGCCGAACAGGGCGCCGGTGCCATATTCCATCAGGACGAAATTGGCGATCCATACCGGGTGGCGCTGGCCGGTGAACGGGTTGATCACGTCGACGCCAGTTGGAAAACCTTTCTTTTCCAGCGCTTCAAGCACAGCCTCGCTGGTGCCTTTGCTCTGCACGTCGGCGATGAAGGCGGCGGCGTCGGGATTGGTTTTCGCCACCTGGGCCGCCAACGGATGCTCGGCGGCGATGGCCAGAAAAGACATGCCGAACAGCGTGTCCGGCCTGGTGGTATAGACCTCGACCTCATCGATGCCGGCGGGTTCGGCGACCGCGAAGCGCAGGCGGGCGCCTTCGCTGCGGCCGATCCAGTTGGCCTGCATCAGCCGCACCCGCTCGGGCCAGCGCGGCATGTCATCGAGCGCCGAGAGCAGTTCGGGGGCGTCGTCGGTGATGCGCATCACCCAGGTGGACAGGCGCTTCTTTTCCACCAGCGCGCCGGAGCGCCAGCCGCGGCCGTCGATCACCTGTTCGTTGGCCAGCACGGTGCCGTCGACCGGGTCCCAGTTGACGAAGGCGTAGCGGCGTTCAGCCAGGCCGGCCTTCAGCATGTCTAGAAAGAGTGCTTGCTGGTGGCCGTAATAGGCGGGGTCGCAGGTGGCGAACTCACGCGCCCAGTCGATCGACAGGCCCATGCGCTTCAGCTCGGTGCGCATCGCCGCGATGTTGTCCCGGGTCCATTTACCCGGGTGGATGCCGCGCTCGCGTGCCGCGTTCTCGGCGGGGAGGCCGAACGCGTCCCAGCCCATCGGGTGCATGACGGAGAAGCCGCGCGCCCGTTTGAACCGCGCCACCACATCGCCCAGCGTGTAGTTGCGGACATGGCCCATGTGGATCTTGCCGCTGGGATAGGGGAACATCTCCAGCACATAGTATTTTGGGCGACCGCCGGTCGGCACGTCTTCGACGCGAAAGCACGCAGCGTCGTTCCATGCCTGCTGCCAACGCGGCTCGGCAGCGCGAAAATCGTAGCGCGGGGTGTCCGCGGCCGGGGCTGTATCGGCGGTTGGGGTCTCGGAACTCATGAAGCGGTGAGCCAATACGTCAGGAGAGATTGGAGGATCAGCTACCGTTGGAGGCGCGCAGCTCACGGGCGCGGAACAGAACCTTGTTCTCGACCTCGGCGGCCGTGGCGCTGCTCACCGGCGCGTCCACCCACTGCCCGCTCTGCTGCACCTGGCGGAACACTGAAACCTTCACGCCATCGGCGCGCAACTGGCGACCAAGGATGTAGGCGGTGGCCTTGAAGCGTTCGCCGTTGCCCGAGGGGGGCTGGTACCAGTCGGTGATGATCACGCCGCCGAACGGATCGGCTGAGCTGAGCGGCATGAAGGACAAGGTGTCCAGCGCGCCGCGCCAAAGGTATGCGTTCACGCCGAGCGCACCGCCACCGGCATCCTGGGCGGGGTTGCTCTTGCTCTGGCCGGTGGACAGAACAATGCCTTCCGAGCCTGCAAGCGAACTGCTTGCGCGGCCTGGGATGCGGCCCGTGGAGTAATCGTCTTCGTTGCTCACCGGCACCGAATTCTTGCAGCCGGCGAGTGCCAGCGTGGCCAGAGTAAGGCAGGTGAACACGCCATGGCGCAAACGCATGTGAATTCCGTTCATTCGGCCAGGGGCCAATGAGCCCCTTCGGAAGTCGCGTGTTAGCCCAAAGCCCTGCCGACGCCAAGCGGCACGGGGAAATTGATCCCCTGCCGCTTCCACCTTTCCGCAACGTCATGGCTCGGCAAGATTCAACCTTGCCAGCCTTCGCCACGCGCCAGGTTTTACCACTTAAACGTATTGCCGACCTGGATGGCACGTACCTGCGTTGAATTGCCGACCTTGAGATTGCCCGTGGCCGCAGCGGCAGTTCCAAAATTCCAGCCGCCCTGGTGGCGCTGGCCATACTCGAACGAGGTGTACAGCACCGCGCCCGGCGCCCAGTCATAGGCACCGCCCACGACGACGCCTATCTCGTGCAGATTGCTACGAACAAAGTTCGGGTTGAAGTTACCCGCGGTGTCATTGTTGATGTAGTGGAAGCCAATGATCACCGAGCCCACGATGTACTGGGCGCCCGCGATCATGTTCAGCCCGCGCTTGTTGCCCTGGTGGATCAGAGAGCCACCGCCATTCGCGTCGATGTCACCGGTATTGACCGTGCCGCCCACGGCAAACGGCCCGTAGGTGACACGCGCGCCACCGGC
>JAYTHH010000343.1:0-3533 GCA_043732745.1 Rhodospirillales bacterium | reverse complement strand
ACGCCCAACGCACCGGCGACGAGCAATGGGCGCCGCAGCCGCGGGACGAGAATGGCCGTCAACGTCATCGCCAGGATCATCAGCAACGTCGGCATACGCTGGCCAATCAGGATCATGGTGGCCAGCGCCAGCACCAGCCCACCGGCCGCGATCGCAAACGCTTGCCAAGTGGCGCGCTGCAACACCCGGATAATCATCGGGAACACCGCGGGTATCATCAGGAACACGAAGATGGCACCGGCTCGCGGCTTCTCGAACGGCCCGGTCAGGGCCCCGTCGGGCCAACGCGGATAGCCCAGGAAGTTGGTGCCCAAAACGTACTGTTGCCAGCATTCCAGCGCGACCCAGGCGGCGAGAGCCGCACACAGCACGGAAAGCCCACGTCGGCTGGGGGCATCAGTGAGCACCCAGGCCTCCAGCGCCGCCACGAACAGGAACAGCCGGACCACCGCCAGCGCCTGCAACACTGAATGCATCGGGCCGGTCACGATCGACGCCCCCAGTTGCAGCAGCCAGAACGCCAGGGCGCACCAGAGCCAGGGCCGGCGCAGCCACGACCAGTGGCCACCCAATGCTGAATGCACGAGGAACAGCAGCGCAGTGCCGGTTACCATCATATCGGCCAATGCGCGGGCATAGAGCAGGAACACCGGCAGCAGCAACGTGGCGGCCACGGCCACGCGCCGGAGAATATCGCCCCGTCGGACAGAGATCGGCACCACTGCCGCCAGCCTGCGCGTTATCATAAACGCTCAGGCCGGCTGGCGGGCAATGCGCTGCAGCACCCCCAATTCGGGTGCGAACAGATAGATCGCACACCCGACACCGGGCAGGATGGCCTGGGCCCAGATCAACGGAATCAGGATCGGTGCCCGTGCGGCAAGGTTGAGCAACGCCAGCCCCAGCGCCAGCAGCCCCACTACCACCATGATAGCCACCGCCGGGCGCTTGATGTTGCCGTGACGGCTGAACGCGCCGCTGAGCGCCGAGACCAGCGCGATCATGGCGAAGGACACCGCGGTGAACGGCGCCGAAAGTCTGCGATGCGCCTCCACCAGAAACTTGCCAGCATTGCGCGCGAGGATTTCCGATCCGGTCGGCGGGTCCAGCAACTCGGCCACCGACATCTCACCGGCATCCCGGAAGCGCTGTTCCTCGGCCTTGCTGGATTGCGACAGGTCGATGGTGTTCTCGGTGAAGGTCAGCACGTTGAGCCGACCGGTCTGGCGGTCGATCTCCTCGCGGCTGCCATTCTGCAGCAGCACGCGCGGCGCGCCGGCGCTGGCCAGCAGGCGGCCGGCCTCGGCCAGAATGGTGGCGTGGCTGGAAGGGTTGCGGGCATCGTCGATCAGGATACCGCGCAAGGAGCCGTCCGGCTCGCGGGTGCGGATATAGACCGTGAGGCTCTCAGACACCTGGTTGAATACGCCCTCCTGCAGCAGGAACGCGGCCAGGCGGTTGCGGATCTCGAACTGGTCCTGGCGGAACTGGCTGAAGCTGGCAGGCACGATCCAAATATTGAGCAGGAAGCAGAACACCATAACCGCGAACGACACCGCCAGTGCCGGACGTGCCAGGGCGAACTGCGACAGGCCGGCAGCGCGCATCACCGTCAGCTCGCGGTCGCTGGACAGACGCTGATAGATGAACTGGATGACCACGAAGGTGGTGATGGGCAGGATGATGGTAACGAAATTGGGGATCAGCAGGCCGGTCAACCGCAGGAACACCCCGATCGACAGGCCGCGATTGACCACCGTCTCCACGAAGCGGAGCGACTGGGTGAGCCAGATCAGCGCCACCAGGCCGCCGGTGACGGCGATCAGCGCGAAGGTGAGCTGGTTTGCGAGATAGCGGTCGATCCGGGTGATGGCGAAGGCTTTCATGGCGGCGAACCTAACGGCATCAGCGCGTCCTGCCCAGCTTGCCGAGGGCGATCGCCGAGCCATAGACGTCGATCAGCCGGTCGATGACGATGTCCCGGGTGAAATCTGCCTCAAAGCGAAGGCCGCCGGCCCGGGCGAGGCGATCCGCCAGGCCCGGCTCGGCAAGAACGCGCGACAGGCAGACGGCCAGCGCCCGCGGGTCGTCGATCGCACACAGCAGGCCGTCCTCACCGTCATGCACGTATTGCCGCGCACCGTCGGCGGCCGTGGCGACCAAGGGGCGATTGGCGGCCCAGGCCTCGACGATGACGGTGCCGAACGGCTCGTAGCGGCTTGGCAGCACGCATATGTCACAGGCTTCGAGCAGGGATTTCCGGTCCGCTCGCCAGCCGAGAAAGCGAACCCGGTCCCGCAGGCCAAGCCGCCCCGCGAGCGCTTCGTAATCGGCCCGTTCCGGCCCGTCCCCGGCGATCCAGACATAGAGCCCCGGCACGTCGGCCGCCGCCTGCAACATCGTATCGATGCCCTTCACCTTGTGCAGGCGCGACAGCACCAGCGCCACCTTGACATCGGGCGGCGTGGCAAGACTGGCCCGGTCCACCGCCGGTGCGTCTGGCATGGTGCCGAATGTGTTGGTGGTGAACACGCGTTCGGCCGGAATGCCGCGAGTGACGATGGAGGCGGCGATATCGGGCGTCACGGCGAAAAAGCTATCGCAGGTCTTGAAGTATTTGAGGTTGTAATAATCACCGAACCAGCCGACGGCCGGACAGGCCAGCTTGCGCGGAACGGCCGACCCTGCGCGCGACATCCAGGCGTGCACGACATCAGGCTGGAACTGCCGGGCAATGACATCAACCACACCGGGACGGAAGAAGCGGTCGAACACTGAAAATCCGTACCACGAGGTGGGAATGCCGGCCGCCGCATAACGTCGGCGCTGGGCGGCGAATGGGCGGCAAATGACGTGCTGCTCCACACCGCGTTCGGCAAGCGCCATGATCGCGTCCACCGCGAAGGTTTCAGCTCCCCCAATCTCGGCGCCGGCAATGACGTGAAGAACCCGCATGACGCGGGTTTGAGCAGGTTTGCGCCCCAGTTGGAAGGGGATGTGGAACCTGTAATGGCCCGACGCGGTTGCACCTGAAAGCCAGGGAGCGATGTGATGCCGCGAGGTGACAAATCCAAATATACTGACAAGCAGGAGCGCAAGGCCGGCCATATCGCCGAGAGCTACGAGGCGCGCGGCGTCAGCGAAGGCGAGGCCGAGCGAAGAGCCTGGGCCACCGTCAACAAAAATGATGGCGGCGGCAAGAAATCCGGGTCAGGGGGGGAGTGGAAACCGGCCACCCCGCGGCGTATGATGGCGGTGAGAAAGGTGGCGCCGCATCGGCCGACAGGCCAGCTTCTGCGCGATCCGAAGCCGCGAAAAAGGCAGCCGCGACGCGAAAGCGGAATGCGCAGCCCTGAACGCCCGTGTCCAGCGCGGCACTGGAGCGTTCGGCCATGGCGGTGCCCGTCGAAGCGGTGATGAGATCCTGAAGATCCTTAGGCAGCGGCTCAAACTTCTTGCGGTTCATTGCAGCGCCGAAGGTAACGGTGCTCACGCCCGGATCCAGCGAATACTTCACCACCGTGCCGAGATCG
>JAYTHH010000342.1:0-3535 GCA_043732745.1 Rhodospirillales bacterium | reverse complement strand
CACAGTCTGGATTCGCTTCGTTCCAATCTTGCGTATCCGCAATGACAAACCGGCTTTGCGGATATCCTGTTCCGGCGTGTCGAAATAGGTCGACGTTTGCTCCTGCTCCTCAACGTCAACCAGTGCGAGGATCGATGCGTGAGCAAGCACATTGATGCTGGTGAGATCGGTCTCCAGCGTCAGTTCAACTTCCCGGTTCTTCATCACGTTCCAACTCCGGCTAAATGTCGCGTATCCAGCGTCCATCGAGAACCCGTCATGGTCCGACAATTGCCATTTTGAGGGCGTGCCGCACCTCGGCGGGCACTTCATGCCGCGAACCGGCAGCAGAAATGCGCTCCGCCGACGCTCCGGCTTGATGCTCCTTGAGCTGACCGAAGATCTGTTCCTGATTAAACCCCGAACGTTTCATTGTCGGTCTCCAGGTGACAAGTCCGAACCTTAAAGCGAGGGCATTTCTGGCATCGGGGTCACGCATCGGCATCCCGTCCAACGTGAACCAGATCATCCATCTGGCAACGGAACCCAGGTGAATACAGCGGTCGTGATTTGGGCAGTTGCAGCACCTTTAGTGAAAGCCCAAGGATGCCCCCAAAGTGAGCTAAACCTAATCCCAAACACGAAACGGCCGATGCGCAGTTTTGCATTCCCAACCCCCGGAGTTGGTTGGCAGGGATGGTCGATGGAAGCGTATGAGGAAGGTGCTGTCGACGGTGTGACAGCACGGCCATATCGCCCTGAACGGGAGTGAATGCCACATGTCCGACATCACGAACTCAAATGCGGCCGCCGCTACTATTTCAACTGACGCAATAGAGCTTGGACTACTGCCGCCGGTGGCACTGGTCGTCGGGTCGATGATCGGCAGTGGCGACTTCAACCTAATGCGCGATATGTCGGCGGCAGCGGGCCCCGCCGCCAATGTCATCGGCTGGACGATCATAAGCGTGGGAATGTTGGCGCTCGCCGTTGTCTATCAGGGGCTGGCAACACGCAAGCCCATGCTGAACGCCGGCCACTGCGGGGCTGTCGTTCCTGCTGATGACCGCGATCCTATTTGCGCCTGGGTCGGCGCAATCAGCCCGATCTGATCCTAAAACACGGAGCAACCTCATGCGGGAATTCGGCGTCCACTCCGAGATCGGCAAGCTGCGGACCGTAATGGTCTGCCGCCCGGGCTTGGCGCACCGGCGGCTGACACCAGGCAACTGCCGTGAGCTGTTGTTCGACGATGTGATCTGGGTTCACGAGGCACAGCGCGACCACTTCGACTTCGTGCTGAAGATGCAGGAGCGTGGCGTCGAGGTGCTCGAGTTCCACGACATGCTGGCCCAGACCCTCGACCAGCCCGGGGCACGCGCCTGGGTGCTCGACCGCCGCATCACCGCCAACAGCGTGGGCCCTATTGCGGCGCCGGCGCTGCGGCCATGGCTTGATGCGATGCCGTCCGAGCAGCTGGCAGAACTGCTCGTCGGCGGCATCGCCGTCGCCGACGTACCGCCAAGCGAATGGTCCACCATGCTGGCCGAGGCGCTGGGAGATACCTCGTTCCTGATTCCGCCCATTCCCAACCTGCTGTTCCAGCGCGACCCGTCGTGCTGGATCTACGGCGGCGTCACCTGCAACCCGATGTTCTGGCCGGCCCGCAAACCCGAGACGCTGCTTCAGCGGGCCGTCTATCACCACCACCCGATCTTCAAGGACGGAGATTTCCGGTTCTGGCTTGGTGACATGGACGGGGATTTCGCACCAGCCAGCCTGGAGGGGGGCGACGTCATGGCGATCGGCCGCGGCGTGGTACTGATCGGGATGGGCGAGCGCACGTCGCATCAGGCAGCGCTGCAATTGGCCCGCGCACTGTTCGCCGCCGGACAGGCAACGCGGGTGATCGGCTGCCTGATCCCGAAAAGCCGAGGCGCCATGCACCTCGACACGGTGCTGGGCTTCTGCGACCGGCAGATCTGCACAGTGTTCCGTGATGTGGTCGACGAGATCCGCTGCTACAGCGTACGGCCGGGCGACGGTCCGGGCCACGAAGACATCCGTGCGGAGTCCGGCAAGCTGCTCGATGTCGTGGCCGAGGCGCTGGGCTTGGATGACTTGCGCGCCATCTCCACTGGCGGCGACCATTGGGAGGCCGAACGCGAGCAGTGGGACGACGGCAATAACATCCTGGCGATCGAGCCAGGCGTCGTGCTGGGCTACGACCGCAACACCTACACCAACACTCTGCTGCGTAGGGCTGGCATCGAAGTCATCACCATTCGTGGCGCGGAACTTGGCCGCGGCCGTGGCGGCTCTCATTGCATGGCCTGCCCAATCCTGCGCGACCCGGCGTACTGACCAGCATAGATCCGAACATCCTTCGAGGACCATGCGTATGGCTTTCAACCTTCGCTACCGCTCGCTGCTCGCCGTGCCGGATTCCTCGCCGCGCACTGACGAATACGATCCAACGCGGGTTCTCACTGACGTGATGACGATGCGCGAGCACGCCGACAAGCCAGTGCACAACATCATTTCGACCGAAGACAGCATTGACCGGGATCAATGCACCAAACGACTGCCTCGCCAAGCTCCAGGTCCAACAGCAGGAGGCTCGCAAGTCTATGATCCATAGCACGCATATTTGGTGCCGCATCGCTCGGTTTGCTGTTGCCGCCTTACTGATGGCGGCCTGCACGCGGACCTCGGCAGCGCAGGAGGGCGGCGATGCAACGTTGGGGCGGCCGCTGGCCGAACAGTGGTGCAGCGGCTGTCACGTGGTCGAGCCGAATGCCCAGCAAGGCAGCAGCAACGGTGCTCCCACCTTCGCTGCCATCGCAGGCATGAACTCGACCACGTCGATGTCGCTGCACGCCTTCCTGCAATCGTCGCACCCGCCGATGCCCGACCTGCGCCTCAGCCGTAGCCAGATCGACAACGTCGTCGGCTACATCCTCAGCCTGCGACGGACGGAATAGGGGACCATCAGGACGTGTGATGCTCACGCTGCAGCTGCCTGGCCGACACTGGAGGGATTGTTGTTGGGCGGCCGTGGTGTCCTGGGCATTGTTCATGCCTCCATTGGAAAGCCTGAAAGGCTTCACCAAACCGTGTCAGCTTCAATCCTACTTCGCCAATCGCTTTGCCGGGCCTAAAGCCATCAGCACCAGTTGAAGGGACGACGCCAATGCTTATCAAGACAGGACATAAGCGAAAAGCCTAGCTGGAATAGAGTTTAACCTGTATAGTCATGGCGTAGAAAGTGGTATTCATACAATATGGTCTATAACGGGCCATATTCTCTTCGGTTTTCCTTAATCCAAGCTGGACAACCAAGCCGATTGATTTAAATCAAGGCGAATCAAAACTCGCCGATCAAATGTAATCGACAAGCTGCCAAGGCCGGAGAATTTCATGGACATTCTTGAGGCGGTTCGTGAGCGGCGCGCCGTTCGCGACTACAAAGACAGAACGCCATCAGAATTGGTTATCCGATCGTTGATCGAGACCGCTGTTTGGGCGCCCAGCGGAGTCAATCTACAGCCTTGGT
>JAYTHH010000341.1:0-3539 GCA_043732745.1 Rhodospirillales bacterium | reverse complement strand
CGGACGCGGCGCGGCGTGCCGTCACCAACCTGGTCGACAACGCCCGCCGTCATGGCCGTCACGTGGCCGTGGGATTGGATCCTCAGGCGCGCAGCGTTCACGTGCTAATCGACGATGACGGGCCAGGCATCGCGCCCGAGCGGCGAGAGGATGTGTTCCGCGCTTTCGAAAGCGGACCCGGCGGCGGTACCGGCCTCGGCCTCACTATCGCCCGTGATATTGCCCGCGCGCATGGGGGCGACGTGGTGCTTGAAGACTCGCCAATGGGCGGACTTCGGGCGCGTATGCGGCTGCCGGTGTGACAGGCAGCCGCACTTTGATCACGCCTGGTTGGACGCCTTGGTCGCCAGCGCCTTCACCTCGGCCATCGCCTCCGTAAAGCGCGCGTTCAGCATCGCCAACGCCTCGCCATTGGCGCGCTGGATCAGGTCGGCCAGCTCCTTCATGTGCGTGACTGCACGCTCATAGGCAATCTTCATCAGCTCGGTCTGCTTGGCGGCCTTGGCCTGCGGCGTCTCCGGGCTCGACAATTCCTTCATCGTCTCGGTCATTTCCTGCATGGTTTGCTGCAGAATTTCCATGTGCCGCCGCGCGACCGTCTGCGCCCCCTCGAGCGCGACGCGGTTGGCGGCCGATAGCACTTCCATGTTCTTGCGGTGCGCCGTCATGATGCTTTCCATGTCGAGCATGGCCGGCACCTTCATCGACGAGAACATCTTGGTGAATTCCTGCATGCGCGCCATGCCGGTCTCCATCGCCGACTTCCCAGCCTGCTGAAAGTTCTGCGTGACCTGCTGAGCATTCGTCTGTGCGGCTTCTACCATGCCATGCATGGGGTTCTCGTTGTCCGACATGAGATATTCCTTAAAATTTCCGCATTTCGTGGTTATCACAAAAGTGCGCGAACGTACTTCATTATATCTTCGTGACCACTCAAAGGGCGTCTGAAGAACCCGGGGTGAGGGTAGAATCAGACAAACGCGCGGGACCTGCATTTAGTTCCACGTCCGTTTCAGGAATTGTTGGCGCAGGGGTGGCCGCGCCGGGCCACGATGCCTCCGCCTTCACCGCCCGATCGAGGCCGCGGTCCACGGCCGCCATGGTGGCCGAAAGATCCGCACTCTCATCCTGTTCCCAGGCCCGCAACGAATACAGCCATAATGCCAGCAAGCCGTGGATGCGAACCGCCCCCAAGACGCCGCTGGTGGGGATCGCCGCCGCATCCAGCAACCACTTCATGCTGCGCAGCGTGGCACCATACAACAACATTCCCGTCGCGGGATCGGTCCGCAGCGCCGCCATGAGCGCCAAAACCCCGGGGCGATGCCGCTGCAGCGCATCGAAACGCAGCATCAGCATGTCGAACAGCCGTTCCCGCGGCAATGCCTCCGGCGAACCGTCCGCCAGCGCCGCCTGATCGGCCAACACTCCGAAGCGCAGCAGCACGGCACCCCGGCCGGGAAACCGCGTCCGCACCCGGGGCAACGCCAGCCCGGCATCCCGCGCCGCCAAAGCGATATTCACATCTGCCCAGCCGACCAGTGCCGCCTGTTCGAAAACGGCCGTCACGAGCTTTTGATCGAATTCGGTATCTTCCATACCGGCCAATTTAGGCCCTCCCGCTCAGCCCGCAAGCTCGCGGGAGCGGGCGGTCGCGGCGGCGATCGCCTGGTTAATCAACGCCGGCCACGCCCCGTCCGCCATAAGAACATGCAGCGCACGCTCGGTCGTGCCCGCCCGGCTCGTAACATTTCGCCGCAGCACGCTCGCATCCTCGGTGCTGGCGGCCAGCAGCGCGCCGGAGCCCGAGACGGTGCGCCGCGCTAGCAACCGGGCGAGCGGTGCGGGAATGCCCTGGGCGATCGCGGCCTGCTCCATCAGTTCGGCGAGCAGGAACACGTACGCCGGGCCGCCGCCGGACACGGCCGTCACCGCATCGATCAGCCCCTCATCCGACACCCACGCCACCTCCCCCACCGCGCCCAGCAGCTCATCGCACAGGGCGCGCTGTTCCGCCGTGACACCGGGGCCGGCGCAGGCGACGGTGATCCCCTGGCGGATGGCGGCCGGCGTGTTCGGCATGGCCCGGACCATGGCGGCACCCGGGATTGCGGCCTGCAACCCCGCCAACGTCCGCCCGGCCATGATCGACAGCAGCACGGTCCCCGATGCCACATGCGCGACCGCCGCCAGGGCCGCGTCGGCATAGGCTGGCTTGACCGCCAGCACGATGGCGGCGGGCCGGAAGCCGGGCGGGATCGCGTGGGCGCTTGGCAAGACCTGCACCTGGGGCGCGCCCAGTTCGGGCATGGCCGGGTCGATCACGATCGCGTGTGACAACCCCCGCTCCCGCCATCCCGCCAGCATCGCCCCACCCATTTTGCCACCCCCGACGAGCAACAGGGGTGGCAGAACTGCCATCACGCCTCGCCCACGCACTCCAGCATGGCAGCGGCCAACGCATCGACCGGACTCTTGCCGCCCCATAGGACGAATTGGAATGCCGGATAGAACCGCTCGCACTCGGTGATGGCGATATCGACCATGTCCTCGAGGCTTTCGGCGCTGGCGGTCGGTGCGCCCCGTAATAGAACGCTGTGCCGGAACAGCGGCATGCCGTCATCGGCGTCCATGCCGAAATGGCCGATCCACAGCCGCTCATTCGCCAGCGCGAGCAGTTCGTACAACGCCGTGCGCTGTTTTTCCGGTACTTTCAGATCGAAGGTACAGGTGAAATGCATCGCGCTGATCTCCCGCGACCAGCTGAAATACAGCCCGTAATCACACCACTTACCCGGCGCCTCTGCCGCCATCTCGGAATCGTTGCGCCGGTCGAACTCCCAATCATTGGCAGCGACGACCTGCTCCATGATATCCAGCGGATTGGCAGCATGCTCGGTGGAGAAGGAACTGAGGGCGGACATGCTTGGTCTCCTCAATAAGGCCGGCACATCATGCCGACTCGCTACACAACGAGACTACCGGCTCGGTCGCAAAGGCCGCAAGCGTGGTACCGGCCGCGATGACGCTGTAACGTTAACGTCATGCCGCCCGTCACGGCCCCAGGTCACGGCGCCCGTCACGTCGCCTGTCACGCCAGCGGTTCCTCCCCGGCATGAGGCGGCAAACTGGCCGGGTCAGCCTCCGACGCGCCCATGGTGGAGGATGCCGTTCCGCGAACGTCGCCATCCTGGCCCTCGAGCGCCAGCAGCCGCGCCTCGATCGACGCCAGTCGTGCCTCCGCCGCCTCCTGTCCCGCGCGGGCATTGGCGGCCATGTCCTGCACAGCCTCCATATCCTCACGGCGCACCAGGTCCAGCTTACGCAGGGCCTCGTCCACCCGGGCACGGACCAGCGTCTCCGCCTCGTCCCGCACGCCGGCCAGAGCCGATAGAGCGCCGCCGGCCACGCCGGCCAGGTCGTCGAAAAAGCGGGGTCGATCGGCCATGGCGCGTACTCCGTAATTACCGGCTTCAATTATGGTGCGCCGTAGGGGCTATGTCAGCCACCTGCCCCGGCCTATACGCGGGTGATGATCG
>JAYTHH010000340.1:0-3539 GCA_043732745.1 Rhodospirillales bacterium | reverse complement strand
TCTCGCCGCCCGCGTGGCCGATCGGATCGCCGCCGCTGGCACTCCGGAGGCTATAACCGCCCTGCTCGAAAACCAGTCCTCCGGAATCAGCGAGGCGGCGCTCGATCAGCTGATCGCGAGCGCGGTGGATCAGCCGAAATGGCATGTGGGCCTGGCGCGCAGGCCGCGCCTGTCGGCCGCCGCATCACGCGCGTTGGCCGATTTCGCGGTGCACGACGCGCTGGCGGATTTGGCGCTGCGCGCCGACCTGCAGCCCGCTTTGGCGCGCGACATCGCCTTGCGCCTGGCACCGAAGCTGGCCGGGCAGCAAACCAGTCTATCGGTGTCCGGCCCGAGACCGCCCAGCCTGGATGAAGCCATCGCCCTGGCGCAGACCATGGCCCAGGCCGGGCAACTGACCGAGGATGCCACCGTGGCCGCAGCGCGGCGCGGCGAGGTACGGATGTGCATCGCCATGCTGGCGGTTTCCGGCTGCGTGGCGGCCGCGGTGGTGGAGCGTGCGAGCACATTGCGCAGCACCAAGGGGCTGGTCAGCCTGATCTGGCGGGCCGGCATGTCCATGAGGTGCGCCGGCATGCTGCAAACGCTGCTGCTTCGCCTGCCGCCCGAGGCGGTCCTGCGGCCCAATGCCGGCGGCGGCTTCCCGCTGACCCCTGAGGAAATGCACTGGCAGGTGGATTTCCTGATCCGCATCGGCGCTCCGTCGGCGATCGGCGTTCGCCATACAAGCCAGCCGTCGCCCCCTGAAGATTGGAGTAACGGCGAATCGACATGAGATCGTCGAACGAATCAGGGGCGAATGATGGTGCCCGGACCGCCCTCGGTGAACAGTTCCAGCAGGCAGGCATGAGGTTCCCTGCCATCCAGGATAACAGCGCCTTTGACGCCGCGTTTCACTGCGTCGACACAGTTCTCGACCTTTGGGATCATACCACCGCTGATCATGCCGCTGGCGATCCCGGCCGCGACCTCGGCCACCGTCATCTCGGGGATCAGCACCTTATTGTTGTCCAGCACACCGGGCACATCGGTCAGCATCAGTAGCCGGGTGGCGCCGAGCGCGCCGGCCACGGCGCCGGCCACCGTGTCCGCATTGATGTTGTAGGTCTGCCCATCGGCGCCCACGCCCACCGGGGCGATCACAGGGATCAGACCAGCCCCGGTCAAGGCGTGGATCACCCGCACGTCAACATGCTCGGGCTCACCCACAAATCCCAGGTCGAGCACGCGCTCGATCCGGCTGCCGGGGTCGATCGCACTCCGTTGCAGTTTGCGGGCGCGGATCAGCCCGCCGTCCTTGCCACAGATCCCGACCGCGAGCGCACCGGCCTGGTTGATGAGGCCGGCGACCATTTTGTTGACGGTGCCGGCCAGCACCATTTCGACCACTTCGACCATCGCGGCGTCGGTGACCCGCAGCCCGTCGACGAAAGTCGACGTGATCGCCAGTCGCTTGAGCATCGAATTGATCTGCGGCCCGCCGCCATGCACCACGACCGGATTCATGCCGACCTGCTTGAGCAGTGCTATGTCGCGGCCGAACATCTGCGCCAGATGCTCCTCCCCCATTGCGTGCCCGCCATATTTCACCACGATGGTAGCGCCGGCGTAGCGACGCAGGAACGGCAGCGCGTGGACGAGGATCCTGGCCTGCTCAGCGGCCGACTCGTGCGGCGGGGATTCGAAGTGGTCGTCATTCGCGGTCATCAGGCGGTCCCCTCCAGCCGGCGCCGTGGCACATCCGTCGCGGGCGTTTTGCTTGCTCAGACCCTGCCGGTCAAGGAACGCTCGTCGCGTTCGTGGGCGTCAGGCCGGATTGCCCAGCGCCGCAAGGTCGGCGCGCAGTTCGGCGATGCCCAGGCCGGTGGCACTGCTGGTGGTAAGGATGTCCGACAAGGCGGCCGGATGCTTGCGTGCGAGGGCTTCGATCTCGGCCTGTTTGCGCAGCAGATCCTGCGGCTTCACGCTGTCCGCCTTGGTCAGCACGATGCGATACAGCACGGCCGCGCGGTCGAGCGTGCCGATGGCGGCGAGATCGTTCTCCTTCACCTCGATTCGCGCATCGAGCAGCAGGATCACCCGCTGCAACGTGGTGCGACCGCGGAGATAGTTGAACATCAGGCCCTGCCAGTCCTCCTTCACCTCCTTGGTGGCGACGGCATAGCCGTAGCCAGGCATGTCCACGAGTGTGAGACGGCCGCCAAGGTTGAAGAAGTTGAGCTGCTTGGTGCGCCCAGGCTGTGCCGAAATACGCGCCAACGAATTGCGGCCAGTGAGCGCATTCACCAATGAGGACTTGCCCACATTGGAACGCCCGGCAAACGCCACCTCCGGCAGGCCCGTCGGCGGTAGTTGGTCCAACCGCTGCGAGGCGAAGAAGAAATCGCATTGCGCGGCGAACAGCAGCCGGCCGGCCTCGATCGCGGCCAGCCGGTCGGCTTCCGCCTGTTCGGGCGTTTTCTCGAACGGGTTTGTCAGAAGCTCGGTCAGGACTTTACCGCCGGCACGCGTGCGGCATTGGGGGCCGCAAGGCGCGTGCGCCGCATGATCAGCGTCTGCTGCAGGATGGTAAGCGAGTTGTTCCAGCTCCAATAGATCACCAGCCCCGCCGGAAAGCTCGCCAGCATAAAGGTGAAGATGATCGGCATGAACTGGAACAATTTCGCTTGGGTGGGGTCCGGCGGCGGCGGGTTCAGCTTCTGCTGGAAATACATCGTGAAGCCCATGATCAACGGCCAGGCACCCAAATGCAGGTAGTGCGAATAGGCCGACGGATCGAACGGCAACAGGCCGAACAGGTTGAACACGTTGGTGGGGTCGATCGCCGAAAGATCGTGGATCCAGCCGAAGAACGGCGCGTGCCGCATTTCGATGGTCACGAAGATGACCTTGTAGAGCGAAAAGAACACCGGGATCTGAATGATCATCGGCAGGCAGCCGCTGGCCGGGTTCACCTTCTCGGTCTTGTAGAGGCCCATCATCGCGGATTGCAGCTTCGCAGGTTCGTCCTTGTACTGCTCCCGCAGCGCCGTCATTTTGGGTGCCAGGAGCTTCATCTTGCTCATCGAGCGATAGGATTTGTTGGCCAGCGGGAAGAACAACAGCTTCAGGCCCAGGGTGAACACCAGGATGGCTAGGCCGAAGTTGCCGAGAAAACCGTTCAGGAAGTCGATCGCGTAGAAGAACGGCTTGGTGATGAAATAGAACCAGCCGAAATCGACCGCCTTGTCGAAGCTCGGCACATGCGCGTCGGTCTCATAGTGGTCGAGCAGCCGCACTTCCTTGGCCCCGGCGAACAGGCGCATGCTGAGCGCCGCGTTGGCGCCAGGCGCTATGGTCTGCGCGTCCTTGGTGACGAAATCGACCTGGTAGCGATCGCCGTTGTCGGCGATGTGGCGATAGGACGCGACGGACGGCACGGTTTGATCGGGCACGAGGGCGGTCAGCCAGTATTTGTCGGTGAATCCGGCCCATCCGCCGGCGCCGGTGCTCTCGAACGCGAGACCAGCCTTCTTGTCGCCGTCAGACTTGGCATCCGC
>JAYTHH010000339.1:0-3559 GCA_043732745.1 Rhodospirillales bacterium | reverse complement strand
CCTGTTCGACTGGCATCTGGACCAGCATTCCGGCGCCTTCCTGCCGTTTCTGGTGCTGCTGCATGCCGGAACCTCGGTGGCGCTGCTGCTATATTTCTGGCGCGACTGGTGGGCGATGGCGCGCGGCGTTCTGGGCCTTTCCGGGCCCGCCGATACGCAGACGAACCGCCGGCTGTTCCTGCGCATTGTGGTGGCCACCATCCCGGCCGTGGTGTTCGGCTTTGCGCTTAACAAATTCTTCAAGGAATTGTTCGACAATCCACTCATCGCAGCAGTGTTTCTGATCGTGAATGGAGCGATGTTGCTATTCGGCGAACGCCTACGCGGACGGGGCGGCGTGCGCGGCCTGGAATCGATCTCGGTCAAGGACGCCGTGGTGATCGGGTTCTGGCAGTGTGGCGCATTGTTCCCCGGCATCTCCCGTGCCGGCGCCACTATCGTGGGCGGCCTGCTGCGCGGCGTGACGCATGAGGCGGCGGCGCATTTTTCGTTCCTGATCGCGCTTCCGGTGATCGTCGGCGCCACGGTTCTGGAAGTGCCGAAACTACTACGCGCGCCGCTGGCGCCGGGCGTGCTGCCGCTGGCGATGGGGGCGGCGGTGCTGGCGGGGATCACGGCATATCTTAGCACCTGGTTCCTGATGCGGTATTTCCGCGCCAACGACCAATGGGCGCTCAATCCGTTCGGCTATTACTGCCTGGCCTTCGGCGCCGCGTCGCTGGCCTGGCTGAAGTTCGCTTCATGATCGCCCGGCGCAGCCTGCTGGCCGTCCCTGCCCTTTTCGCCACCAGCGTGGCGGAGGCGAAAGTGCCGACGGCGGCACAACCAATATCACGGCTCGATCTAAAATGGTGGCGAGAGCGGCATGAGGCAAAACTGGCCGAGCTGGTTCGGGTAAAGCCCGAGCTGATCTGGCTCGGCGATAGCATCACCATGAACTTCGAGCATAACGGCACGCCTGAATGGGACCGCTTCAACACCGTGTGGCAGCGCTACTACAGCCAGTTTCGGCCGGTGAATCTTGGTTTCTCCGGTGACGCCACCTCCCATCTGCTGTGGCGGCAGATGCATGGCGAGTTGGACGGCATTTCGCCAAAGGCCGCCATCATCCTCATCGGCGCCAACAATCTCGGCCGGCTGCACTGGTCAGCCGAGGATAGCGTGGCCGGGATCGATGCTGTCGTGGCCGAGACACGGCTCCGGTTGCCGCGCACCCGCATTCTGCTGTTGAGCGTGCTGCCCAGCGCCCGCACATCCTGGGCCAGCGAAACCACCATCGCCATCAACGAGAGCCTGCGCACACGCTATGCCGGCGGAGAGCGCGCCGTGTTCCAGGACGTGACGCAGGAATTCATGCATGGCCAGTTGCTCGACCGCAGCCTTTTCTACGATCCGCTGCTGACCCCGCCGGAGCCGCCCTTGCATCCGACGTCGGAAGGCATGCGTCGCCTGTCGAACGCGATCGAGGGCAACCTGGCAAGATTGATGCGCACATGACAGCACCTTCCGATGCGGCGCAACGCAGGGCGCGCAAGCCCGTGGTGTGCTACCCCGTGGACGGATTGCAGCCGGCCGACATGGCCATGCTGAAGGTCGCCCGCGAGACACTCACCAAGACCGCCGAAATCATCGTGCCGCCGCGCGATGCCCGCAGCTTCGAGGTGCCGGCCGGGCATTTCTTCCGCATCACCAGCATCGAGGGCCCGCAGGTCGGGGACCTTAATCTGTGGAACGCCGCCGATCTCAGCGAGCGATTTTTCAGCGGCAAGACCCGTGCTTTGCACGCCACGCACGTGACCACCGGTCACCGCCTGTGGAGCACCCTGCCTGCCTTGCGCCCGCTTGCCACCATCACCCACGACACGTTGGGCTGGTATGGCTGGGACGAAGATGGCGGCGGCGTGCACGACGTGATCGGCACACGCTGCGATCCCTACACCAACCGCCTGCTCACCGGGCGGGACTACCATCATTGCTGCCACTCGAACCTGACCCGAGCTTTGTCGGCCGCCCGTGGCCTGCCGGTGCGCGACGCCGAGATGCTCGTGCATGACGTGCTGAACGTGTTCATGTGCACCGGCTTCACGCAGGACACGCATCAGTATTTCATGAAGGCGAGCCCGGTGCGGCCCGGTGATTTTATCGAGTTCTTCGCCGAAATCGACCTGCTCGGCGCACTTTCCGCCTGCCCCGGCGGCGACTGCGGCGCCGAGCATTCCAACGACACGGTGGCCTGCCACCCTCTCAAGGTGGAGATGTTCCGGCCGGCAGACGGCACGCTTTTAAATTGGCGATCGCCAGAGCCAAGTTTCTATCCCCGTACCCACGGAACAGTCTGATCAACACCATGAGCTACAACGGGACCGGCGAAGTGAGGGGAGGAAGCGACATGGCCGAGATCATCCGCATCGGCGGTCTGGAACTGCGCTTCCTGCAGGACAGGCACGCGACCAACGGCAGCCTTGACCTGTTCGAGATGACCGTGCCGCATCAGGGACACATGCCAGTGGCGCATTATCATCGCGATTGGGAGGAGACGGTGTATGGCCTGTCCGGCACGATCACCTTCATCGTCGCGGGTGAGCGTCGCCCGATCGGGCCGGGCGAAACCCTGTTCATTCCGCGCGGCGTGGTGCACGGGTTCGAGAATATCAGCGGTGCCGATGCGACCTGCCTGTCGCTGCTGACGCCTGGCGTGCTCGGGCGAGAATATTTCCGCGAACTGGCAGCCCTCGTGGCCGCTTGCGCGCCAAACCCCGCAGATATCCACGAGATCATGGAGCGTCACGGCCTCATCCCGGCCTGATGCGCCAGCCGGCCAGCGTTGCGGCACCCCCGCACGATGGGCTAGACCGCACGACCTTTGCCCGCAGGAAGCCACACCCCGATGTCCGTGATGTCCGACCGATGGATCCGCCAGATGGCGACCGAGCACGGCATGATCACGCCGTTCGTGGAAACTCAGAAGCGTGACGGCGTGATCAGCTACGGGCTGTCCAGCTACGGCTATGATGCCCGCGTGGCCGACGAATTCAAGATCTTCACCAATGTCGACAGCGCGGTGATCGACCCCAAGCAGTTCAGCGGCGAGAGTTTCGTCGACCGGAAGGTGCCGGTCTGCATCATCCCGCCCAACTCCTTCGCACTCGCGCACACCATCGAGGTGTTCAAGATCCCGCGGGATATCCTGGTGATCTGCCTGGGCAAGTCGACCTACGCGCGCTGCGGCATTATCGTGAACGTGACCCCGCTGGAGCCGGAATGGGAGGGCCAGGTGACGATTGAGATCAGCAACACCACGCCGCTGCCGGCCAAGATCCACGCCTTCGAGGGGATCTGCCAGTTCCTGTTCCTGCAGGGCAACGAGCCCTGCGAGACCAGCTATGCCGACAAAGCCGGAAAATACATGGGCCAACGCGGCGTCTCGCTGCCGCGGATGGGTTAGGACAAATTCGATGGACCGTATCAGAATCCGCGGTGGCCGACCTCTTTCCGGAGCAATCTCCATCAGTGGTGCGAAGAACGCTTCGTTGCCGCTGATGACGGCGGGGCTGCTGAC
>JAYTHH010000338.1:0-11487 GCA_043732745.1 Rhodospirillales bacterium | reverse complement strand
GTCTCGGCCACGCCGTAAAGGGCGATGAACTGCCCAAAGCGCGGGCCTTCCTGCTGGCCGAGCAGCACCTGGTAAAGGCAGGAGAACCAGGCGCGCAGCTCGGCGAAAGGATGACGCTTGCCGACATCGTAGAGCAGCGTCTGCAGGTCTTCGGCCGGCGCGTCCGTGGGCATGGCGCGCAACGAGGCGGCAAGATCCTTTAGTGCTTCGCGCTCGACGGCGTCCGGCTCGCGGAAGCGTTTGGTCGGGCGCACGAAATCCGCGTAATAGGCCAGCGCGCAATCGACCAGTCTTGCCAGGAACGGCATGTCCGACGGCGAGGCGCCCGGGCTGTAGCGGCGGATAAAGCCCCACAGCATGTCCGGGGTTTCGGCGTTCACCACGCTGGCCAGGTTGAGCAGCATGGCGAACGAGATCGGGCTGGCCGCCGATTGCGGCACATCGCCGGCATGGATGTGCCAGGCCGGATTGGTTTTCTGTTCGTCCGCGCCTTGCGTGTGCGTCTTGCCAGCGTTGGTGACGTATTCGTCGACCGCTTTGGGGATGACGTCGAAATACAGCCGCTTGGCGCGCGCCGGCTGGTTGAACATGAATTGGCCGAGGCTCTCAGGCGGGGCGTAGCGCAACCATTCATCCACCGCGATGCCGTTGCCCTTGCTTTTGCTGATCTTCTGGCCGCCTTCGTCGAGGAACAGCTCGTAGGTGAAGCTCTCCGGCGGTGTGGCGCCCAGGATGCGACAGATTTTGGAGGATAGCCGAACGCTGTCGATGAGGTCCTTGCCGGACATTTCGTAATCCACGCCCAGCGCTGCCCAGCGCATCGCCCAGTCCGCCTTCCATTGCAGCTTGGCGTCGCCACCGGTCACCTTCGTCTCGAACCTGGTCGCATCGGTTGGGTCCTGCCAAAAGATCGTGCCGGCCTCGGCGTCGATCTGGTCGATTCGGACCTGCATGACATGGCCGGTGCGCGGGTGGATCGGCAGGAACGGCGAATAGGTGGCGGCGCGCTCGGCGCCCAAGGTGGGCACGATGACGGCGACGATCTCGTCGTGCTTGGCCAGGAGGCGCAGCAGGGCGGCGTCGAATCGGCCGGAGCGATAGTAATCGGTGGACGAGGCGAATTCGTAGTCGAAGCCGAAGCTGTCGAGGAAGCGGCGCAGTTCGGCATTGTTGTGGGCGCCAAAGCTTTCATGTGTGCCGAACGGGTCGGGCACCTTCGTGAGCGGCATGCCGATATAGTTGGCCAGCATGTCCTGTTGCGGCACGTTGCCGGGGACTTTGCGCAGTCCGTCCAAATCGTCGCTGAAAGCGAGCAGCCTGGATTTCAGGCCTGTCAGCTCGGAAAAGGCATGGCGAACCCAGCCGGTGCGGGCCACTTCCATGAAGGTGCCGATATGCGGCAGACCGGAAGGGCCGTAACCTGTCTCGAACAGGGCTTCGGTTTTGCCGGAGGCCTGCAAACGAGTGGCGACTTTTTGGGCTTCCTCGAAAGGCCACGATTTCGGGATCATGGGCTGGGGGATCACGCTCTGTCCAACTCGGGTTCTGCCGGGAGCGGAGTGACAGTGGTGTAAGTGTTGCGGAGTGTTTCGACCATCCCTTGAAGCTAGGAAGGGGGATAGGCCGGGTCAATCGTGCAACGCGGCAAAGGAACAGAATGACGGGTTTTCCAGGGGCGGGCGGTGCTGTGATACTGCTGCCGCAGGCCCCCTGCGTGGTTGCACGGGTGGGACGGGCCCAGATTCTGACCGAGGACGGCGAGTTGCTCGATCTCGACGCGCGGTCGGCGGGTGCTAGGCTGCGTGCCGGACCGCCACCGATTCTGGTGCATGCGCCAGCCACGTTGCGTCGCCTGGGCATGCGCGCGATGCCGGCGCTCGAGCTGCTGGAGCTGTTTGCCTTCGTGATGCCGGCGAAATCAGCGGCGCCGACCCCGTTGGGATTGGCACTTGCGCTGGATCTGCCGCCGCCGCGGTCGGACCTTCTTGCGTCGTCGCTGCTCGATATCGCGCGTGCGCTGCTGGCGCATCTGGCGGCGGGACGCGACCTGCCTTCCAACCGCGATGCGGCGTCGCTGGCCGCCAGGATGGGCCAGGCAGGCTGGCCCTGGGCGCGGGTGGTGCTGGCCGCCCTGGGGCAGCCGGATGCGCGGGCTGAGATGGATTCGATGCGCGTCTGGAAACGCCTGTCGGACTGGGAGGAGGAGGCACCGCCGCCGCCGCCATCGGCGTTGCCGGTCAGCGGCGCCGAGGCGCGCACCCGGCTTGCGGCAATGCTGGGTGCTTTGTCCGAACAGCGGCCGGGGCAGGCGGATTATGCCGCCGCCGCTGCATCCGCCTTTGCGCCGCGCGAGACGCGCGGCAGTCCGCACGTGGTTCTGGCCGAAGCCGGCACCGGCACCGGCAAGACGCTCGGCTACATTGCCCCAGCCAGCCTGTGGGCCGAGCGCAACAAGGGTTCGGTGTGGATCGCCACCTATACGCGGCATCTGCAGCGCCAGATCGATGGCGAGCTGGCGCGGCTGTTTCCTGATCCGGTGGAGCGCAGGCGTCGCGTGGTGGTGCGCAAGGGGCGGGAGAACTACCTGTGCCTGCTCAATCTTGAGGATGCCGTGGGCGCCGCGACCTCTGGCATGATCCCCGGAGCGGTGATCCCGCTGGCGCTGATCGCGCGCTGGGCGGTTTGCACCAGTGACGGCGACATCCAGGGCGGCGACCTGCCGGGCTGGTTCGGTGAACTGTTCGGGCCGGGCACCGTGACGGGGCTGGCGGACCGTAGGGGCGAATGCATCCACGCAGCCTGTCCGCATTTTCGCAAATGCTATGTCGAGCACACGATCCGGCGGGCGCGCGGCGCCGATCTGGTGGTGGCCAATCATGCGCTGGTGATGGCGCAGGCGGCCTGGGGCGGCATCGACGACAACAACGTGCCGGTGCGCTACGTGTTCGACGAAGGGCATCATTTGTTCGACGCGGCAGACAGCGCGTTTGCTGCCGAACTTTCCGGGATTGAGGCAGCCGAGCTGCGGCGCTGGTTGCTGGGGGCCGAAGGCGGCCGGTCCCGCGCCCGCGGCCTGCGAAGGCGGATGGAGGATCTGGTGGCGGCGCGGCCGGATCTGCAGGCGCAGCTGGAGGCCGGATTGCAGGCGGCCACCGCCTTGCCAGCGCCGGGCTGGTCGCAGCGGCTGTCTGACGGCACGCCGGAGTTGCTCGGCGAGACCGCGCGGCCCAATCCGACCGAGGCGCTTCTGGCGGCCATTCGCCAACAGGTTCTGGCGCGGCTGCAAGGTGACCGCGAGCCGGGGCCGGGCGTTATGGAATGTGATCTGCACCCCGCCATCGAAGCGTTGCCCCTGGCCGCGCTCACCTTGGCCCGCGCCTTGGTGCGCATCGCCACGCCGTTGAAAACGCTGCACGACCGGCTGGCGGCGCGGCTGGAGGACGAGGCGGAGGAACTGGATGCCACGATGCGCAACCGCATCGAGGCCGGCTGTCGCACCCTGAAGCGCAAGGCACTCGACCCGCTCGGCGCCTGGGCCGCGATGCTGCGGGCCGCCGCCGAATTCGCGCCCGAACCCGGCACCACGCCCCAGCATGTGATGTTCTTGCGCCTGGACAGGCGGGACGCCGGTGACCGCGATGTCGGCCTGCATAGGCATTGGCTGGACCCGACGATCCCGTTCGCCACCATCCTGGCGCAGCCCGCGCATGGGATGCTGGTAACATCGGCCACGTTGCGCGACACCGGTGATGACGACCAGGAGGCCGCCTGGCACATTGCCGAAGGCCGCGTCGGCGCCTCGCATCTGGCAACGCCGGCCATCCGGGTGGCGGTGGCGAGCCCGTTTGACTATGCGGCGCAGACGCGGGCGTTCGTCATCAGCGACGTCAACTCGCGGGAGATCGCCTCGCTGGCGGCAGCGTATAAATCGCTGTTCCTGGCGTCCGGGGGCGGTGCCTTGGGCCTGTTTACCGCCATTTCGCGGTTGCGGGCGGTGCATGCGCGCATCGCGGGGGACCTGGAGCTGGAGGGCATTCCGCTGCTGGGCCAGCATGTCGACGCGATGGACAATGCCACTTTGGTGGACGTGTTTCGCACTGAGATCGATAGCTGCCTGCTCGGCACCGACGCCATGCGCGACGGGGTGGACGTGCCGGGCCGCGCGCTGCGGCTGGTTGTGTTCGAGCGGGTGCCGTGGCCACGGCCGGACATCCTGCATCGTGAGCGCCGTACCCATCTGTCCGGCGGCAACCCGATGTCCTACGACGACCGCGTGGTCCGTTTCAGGCTGCGCCAGGCCTTTGGTCGGCTGATCCGCACCGCCACCGATCGCGGCGTTTTCGTGCTGCTCGACCGCCAGACTCCGACCCGGCTGCTGAGTGCGTTTCCGGCCGGCGTGGTGGTGGAGCGCACCGGCCTGATGGATGCGGCGGCACGGATCAGGGATTTTCTCAATCCCTGATCGTTTTAGCGTGGTGGCGTAAAGCCGGTCTTAAGCAGCCCCATGAAGGCCTCGCGCATCTGTTCGGCGCCGGCGGGCATCACGCCCATCCATGATTTCAGCACTGATTCGGGGGCTATCGACTCGATGCCATCGAGCATCTGGCGTTCCATCTTGGCGAGCACCGCCTCCTGCATCGGCTTCACATCCGGCAGGCCCATGAACACCCGGGCCTCCTCGGGGGTGCAGTCGATCTCGATCGTCACTTTCACCGTTGCGATGCTCCTCGCTGGTTCGTTGAGACGATGATAGCAGATTTGCCACGGGCCTTATGAAACCTGTCGTCGAAATGTCGTGGGGGCGCGTGCGCGGCCGCCGGCCAACTGTTAAAACTCGCGCCATCCTCGGTCTTGCCGGGGCGAGTGGGGACACTGTGCTGGAATGAACGCTTATCGCGCGGCCGTCCTGGCTGTCTGTCAGCGCCGCGCAGGCGCGCTGCTGGCCGGACTCGAATCGATGCGGCCGCTGCAGGGCATCGCGGTGTTCGCCCTGCTCCTGCTGCTGGTCGTGTGTTTCGTGCCGCTGCAGCAGAACGGCGACGGGCTGCTGTTGACGGTGGTGTCGCTGCAGAAACTGTCGCTGTTCTTTTGGGAGCAGGATCGCTTCGGCAATCTCGGCCCGCTGTTGACCGCGTGGATCCGCGATCCCATCGCCAACGCCACTGCGCAGACCCTGCTGCGGCTGGTGAGCGGCCTGCTGGCGCCGCTGTTCTTCTGTTCGCTGGTGTTTCCGCCGGCCGTCCGACATCTGGCGCGCCACCCTGCTGTCCAGCGGCCTGGTGCTGATCGCCAGCGGACGCTGGCTGATGCAGGAGATGTTTGTCGAGGCAAGTCCGTACGGGATGTCCTTCGCCTGCGCCGGTCTCGCGGCGATGCTGCTGCGGGCGCCGCCCGGCATGGCCGGTCTGCTGGCGGGGTTTGGCCTGTTGGTGATCGCCTACATCGTCAATTTCGGGCTGATCACGATGGCGCTGCCGTTGGTGGGGCTGCTGGCGCAGCTGTTGCCGTCGCCGTATCGGTGGCGGCTGGTGCTGCTTCATGGTGCCGCCGCTGCGATCGGGCAGTTGCTGCCGGCAATCTTCGCACCGGATTTCCGCACGCCGATGGGTGCGAAGGCGTCACTGGGTAGCTTGATCCGATTTTTGGAATCGATCCGCGAGGGAACCGGCTGGCAGTTCGCGCTTGCCGCGACGCTGCCATTGGCGGTGGGCATCGCGGTCATTTGGTGGCGGAGGCCTCTTCTGTCCCGGTTGGGCTGGCGGGTGCTCGCGGTGCTGCTCGGCGTGGCGGTGCTGAACGTTTTGCCCATTTCGGCGTCGAGCTGGGTGGCGATGAACAATTTTAACCTGCGCTACTTCGTGCCGGCCCATGTGCTGCTGATGTCGGTGGGGGGATGCGCCCTGTTGCTCTCGCTGCATGTGATGCTGCGCGCCCGCGCCGCAAAGGGCGCTGCGTTTATGGCGATGGCCGTGATGCTGCTGTTGACCTCGCAGAACCGGCTGCGCGGACTGCGGAATGGGGAGCGGGACATCGTCATCGCGGCAGAGGGCGGGATTGCCCATGCGGTGGCGCGTGTGGGCGTGGGCCGATCGCTCGACGCCATCGCCGGCGAGCATTGGAAGGTGGGCCCGCGGTGTTCATGACGCTGCAGTATCGCCACGACATTGGGAGGCAGGACGACCTGTTCAGCATCGCCCTGCATGGCGGCGTGCGGGCGCGGGAATTCGTGTCCCTGCTCGCCGCGCAGGGCCGAATGCGCATCGGGTGCATTGATCTGACGCCGGCAGATCGCGCCGCCAACACCACGCGGATTATGCGCACGGGTATGCTTCGCTTCGAGGAAATAGCGCCGAGCCAGTCGTTGCCGGGCGGCCATTCGCTCAGGCTCGTGGAGATCCACCCGGGCGGCTGACCGGCCTCATTTCGGCCGCCAGTTCTCCACCCATAATGTCACCAGGCCCCAGCGCTGCTCGCTGACGATGCCGGTCATCCATTTCGGCGTGATGATGCCGCTGGCGGGGAAATACAGGTTCACCTCCGGCACGCCGTCGGCGGCGATGTCGAGAATGTCCTTCCACAGGACTTTGCGCTTCGCAGGATCGAGCTCCGCGCGGGCGGCCTTCAGCGCCGCGTCCATCTTCGGCTCCGACCAGCCCATGTAGTTCAGCCCGGCATAGTTGTTCTCGGCGCGTGGGATGTAGTCGCTGCTGAGATAAGTATAGGGCACGAAATCCAGTGGCGCGTCGGTCTGGAACAGCACGAGCCCGGTGAAGCTGCGGCGGCGCAGGGTCTCGCCGAACATCACCCGCGCCGGCTCGTTCTTGATGACGATGTCGATGCCGACGGCCTTCATCGCGGTCTGGATCACCTGCTCCACCAGCTCGCGCGTGCGGTTGCCGGCGGTGCTGACGAGGTCGATGGAGAATTTCGTGCTGTCGGGGCTGAGCAGGATGCCGTCTGGCCCAGGCTTGAAGCCCGCCTCGGCGAGCAGGGCGCGGGCCGACTTGGGGTCGTAGGGCCAGATTTTGACGGTGTTGTCCCAGCCGAACTGGGTGGGGTGCATGAAGCTGTTGGCCACTTCGAAGCGGTTGTCGAACAGCTTGGCGACGATGGTCTTCTTGTCGATCGCCATCGACATCGCCTGGCGCACGCGCTTGTCGGACAAAAGCTTGTTCTCGGTCTGCACGGCCAGATGCTCGTAGCTGGCGACCGAGGGGATGAAGGTGAAATCGAAGCGAGCGGACTGAGTTTTTGTCAGCGCGATGATCTGGTCGAGCGTGAGGCCGAGATTGCCGGTAGCCACCGTGTCGACATCGCCGGACAGCAGGTTGGCCTGCAGGGCGGAGGTGTTCTCGATCAGCCGCATGGTGAGCTTCTTGAAGGCTGGCGCGTGGCCTTTCCAGTATGGGTTGGGTGTCAGGATCACCTGTTCGTTGGGGCGAAACTCGGCCACGCGGTAGGGTCCGTCCCACAGGCCTGGCTCCTCGGGCCGGCGGTTGAAGGCGGATTTTTGGCCATAGTCGAGCGGGTCTTTCGCGGCGGCGAAGATCGGGCCTTCGATATGTTCGGGCAGCGGCGTCGTCGCCTGGCGATTGAAGTCGTAGATCGCCGATTTCAGCACGTAGCGGACACGGTGGTCGTCGAGCGCCGTGGCGCTTTCGACCACCTGCGGCGGGGAGAAGGCGCGGGCCACCTTGAAGGCGAAGGCGACGTCGCTGGCGCGGACGGGTACGCCGTCGCCCCAGAACAGGTCGGAGCGCAGGGTGAAATCCACCTCCATGCCGGTGGTGCCATCATCACGCGTGACCAGTCGCGCCTGGCCGTTCTCCAGGCTGGGCACCTCGGTGCAGGAGATGCAGATCACCTGGCCGTCGCGGGAGAAGCCGGTGACCGGGCGCAGGCCGGTTGCCAGGATCGTGTCTTTGATGCTTGTGGGGGTAATGAACGGATGCATGTCCGGCGGGAACTGCACCATGCCGATGGTAAGACTGTCGCGCGGAGTTTGGGCCTTGGCGTGCGGCATGAAGGCCAGTGCCGCGCCGGCGGCGGCGAGAAGAATTTTCATGAGTCCCCCGACAATCTTGCCGCACCTTGCAAGAGATGGGGAGGGCCCGCAACACGGATTGCAACAACATGATGGATCGCACGGAACAGGATTGGATCGACTACGACGGGTCGCGCGGCAGGGCGGCCTTGGGCCGTGCCGCGATCGCCACGGCGCATCCGCTGGCGTCCTGGGCGGGGCTGGAAATGTTGCGTGCCGGTGGCTCGGCGGTCGATGCCGCGGTGGCAGCCCAGGCCGTGCTGACGGCGGTGGAGCCGAATGCGTCCGGCATCGGCGGTGGGGCGATGATGCTGGTGGCCGATGGCGGCGCGGTGCATGCGATCGAGGGCCTGTCTGCGGCGCCGGCGCGCGTCACCGATCGGCTGGAACGCGATTTCGATGGGCGCACTGTTCCCGCCGACCGTGCCGCGTTCGGCGGCCGAACCGTGGGCGTGCCGGGGGCGCTGCGCGCGCTGGAAGCGGCACATCGGCGTTTTGGCCGGCTGCCCTGGGCGATGCTGTTCGGCCCGGCGATCGAGCTTTCGTCGGAGGGGTATCCGCTGTCGCCATATCTGCTGCGGACGCTGCTCGAAAATCCGATGGTGCAGACGGAGGCGATGGCGCAGGCGCTGTTCTGTGGCGGCGGCACCGTTCCGCATTCGGCGCAGACGCGGCTGCACAATCCGGCGCTGACCGCGAGCCTGCAGGCGATCGCCGAGGGCGGGGCGGATGCGTTCTACCACGGCGAGATCGCCCGCCGAATCTGCGCTGCGGTGGCGGAGGATGCCTTTCCGGGAATGCTGACCGAGGCTGATTTTGCGTCCTATCGGGCGATCTGGCGTGATCCCGTGCGCTTTGCGCTGTGTGGGCTGCAGGTGGCGGGTGGGTGCCTGCCTGCGTTCGGCGCCACGGCGGTAGGCCAGGTGGTCGGCATCGCGGCGCAACTGGGGGTGAGCGGGCTTGGCCCTGCTCTATCGGCCCGCAACATTCATGTTCTGGCCGAAGCAGGGCGGCTCGCCTTCGCCGATCGGGCGATCTATGCCGGTGATCCCGGCGAGACGCCGGCCGACATGCGGCGATGGCTCGATCCGGACTATCTGGCGACGCGGGCGGCTTTGGTTGATCCGCTGCGCCGCACCGAAGGGTTTCATGGCGGATCGCCGGAAGGGGCCAGCCAGACCAGCCATCTGTCGATCGCCGATGCCGAGGGCTGTGTCGTGTCGATGACCAGCACGATCAACAACAATTTTGGCGCCCGGATCAGCGTGGGCGGCTTTTACCTCAACAACGTGATGACGAATTTCGCCACGCGACCGGTGGTGGGCGGCAAGGTTTCGCCCAATGCGATGGCGTCGGGGTGGCGGGCGCGCACGTCGATCGCGCCGTGCATCGTGCTGGATGCGGCGGGGCAGCCGGTGGCGGCGGTGGGGGCTGGTGGCGGCAATCGCATCATCGGCTATGTCGCCAACGCGTTGCTGCTCATCGCCGGTGGGATGGACGACCCGCAGGCCATTGTGGCCAGCCCGCATGCGTTGAATTTCTCGGGGATCACAGAGATCGAACCTCCGCTTGACCGGCATACCGCCGAGTTGGCGGCGATGGGGCACTGGGTGATTCCACGCCGCCTGGATGGCGGCACGCAATGCGTGATGCGGCGAGGTGCGGGATGGGCGGCGGGCGGCGATCCGCGGCGGGATGGGGCGGGGATGGGGTTGGTGTGACGCTGCTCGCCGGGTGGACGCAGTGGTGGTGGCCCGCCTTGCGCGGTTTGCTGGCGGAGGCCACGCTCCGCCTGATTTTGGGGAGAAACAAGGGTGAGGCTGACTTCGGGGGATGCGGTGCTGGAACTGGCGCCGGAGATGGGTGGTGCCGTGGCATCCTGGACGATTGCGGGACAGCCGATCTTTCGGCCCGCCGATCCGCTGGCCACCGACGCACGCAACCATGCCTGCTATCCGCTGGTGCCATTTTCAAATCGCGTGGCGGGACGTCGGTTCTCGTTCGCGGGCCAGGATTACGAACTTCCGGCCTTGCTTGGTGCATGGGCCATCCATGGCGCCGGCTGGCAATGCGCCTGGACCGTTTCGGGGAACAGCTTGCGGCTGCCCTATCCTGGTGGCGAGCTATGGCCGTTCGCCTTCGATGCCGAGCAGCACTTCAATCTCGGGCCGCTCGCCCTGACCGTGACGATGCGGATCACCAATCGCCATCACGCGCCGGCGCCTGCTGCCCTGGGGCTGCATCCGTTCTTCCCGCGTGATGCAGCAACCCGCATGCAGGTCCACGCCGGCTCGGTCTGGCAGAGCGATTCGAACAAAATTCCGGTGGCCGAGATACCGGTGCCGGAGGTCTGGGATTTCACCGCCGAACGCGAACTCGCCGATGCCGACATCGACCATTGCTTCGCCGGCTGGGACGGCAACGCGACCCTTGTCTGGCCGCAGCGAAACCAGCGCCTGCGCATCGCGGCCACGCGGCCGTTCCGGCACCTGGTGATCTACGTGCCCTGGGGCCAGAGTTTCGTGGCGGTCGAGCCGGTGTCGAACATGAATGACGGCTTGAACCATATGGACGGCGTCACCGATCACGGCATGGTGGTGCTGGGTCCAGGCGAGACACTTGAAGGCATGATCACGATGACTGTCGAGGCAATGGAATGAGCGGCGTCTATGATAGCGTCAGCTATCGCTCGCTCGCGGGCACCGGCGTGGTCATCACCGGCGGTGCGTCCGGCATCGGTTCGGAAATGGTGCGCGCCTTTGCGGCCCAGGATGCCAAGGTGGCGTTCCTCGATATCGACCACGACGCGGGTACCACCCTTGCAGCCGAGATACCAGGCACACGCTTCATCGTTTGCGACGTCACCGATATCGCGGCCCTGCGCACCGCGTTGGAACGTGTTGAGGCCAAGTTCCCGATCGCGGCGCTGATCAACAACGCGGCGTCGGACCAGCGGCACGCGATGCTCGATATCGAGCCAGACCAGTGGCGGCATGCGCTGTCGGTCAATCTTGATCACCAGTTCTTCGCGACGCAGGAGGTGGCGCGGGCGATGGCCACGCGGGGCACAGGCAGCGTCGTGATGATGGGGTCGATCTCGTGGATGCGGGGGCGGCCAGGCATGGTCGGCTATACCACCGCCAAGGCCGCCATCAACGGGTTGACCAAGACGATGGCGCGGGAGCTGGGGCCATCGGGCATTCGGGTCAACTGCATCGTGCCCGGCGCCATTCGTACCGAGAAGCAGGATCGGTTGTGGCACTCCCCCGCGGCCAATCAGCGCTTCATCGATGACCAGGCGCTGAAATTCCGGCTCGATGCCTCGCATGTGGCCCGCATGGCGCTGTTCCTGGCCTCGGCGGAATCGCAGGGCTGCACGGGGGCTAATTTTTTGGTGGATGCGGGGTTGACGCAGAACTGATGCAGACGAAACATACTGACGA
>JAYTHH010000337.1:0-3570 GCA_043732745.1 Rhodospirillales bacterium | reverse complement strand
AGCCGGCGCTGATGCCGTGGCGCACTGTGTCCGCCAACGTGGCGCTGCCGCTGACATTGCAGGGCGCGCCGAAGGCAGAGGCGGTGTCGCGCGTGGCGGCCGTGCTGGCGCAGGTCGGGCTTAACGGTTTTGCACGCGCCTATCCGCGCCAGCTCTCCGGCGGCATGAAGATGCGGGTGTCGATCGCCCGCGCCCTGGTCACGCGCCCGTTGCTGCTGCTGATGGACGAACCGTTCGCCGCCTTGGACGAGATTACCCGCGCCAGGCTGAACGACGACCTGCTGCGCCTGCACGCGGCGGAGCGGCTGACGATCCTGTTCGTGACCCACAGCGTCTATGAAAGCGTGTTCCTGTCCGACCGCATCCTGGTGATGGCGCCGCGTCCCGGTCGGATAGCGGCGGATATCGCCATCGAGGCGCCGGCTTTACGTGATGAGACGTTCCGCACCGGCGAGAGCTACAACCGCCAAGCGCGCATCGTGTCGCAGGCGCTGCGCCATGCCATGGGCGAGGCGGATGCGCGCTGAGCGCATCCTTCGCCTCGTGCTGCCGCTGCTGGTGGGACTGGCGTTCCTCACCGGGTGGGAGGTGCTGGTTCGGCTTGCTGAGATTCCGGTGTATGTGCTGCCTGGACCGTTTCGCATCGCCACAACATTGATGCGCGACTGGGACACCCTGACCGACAGCCTGATTGTGACCCTCGAAGTCACCTTTGCCGCCCTGCTGGCCGCGGTGGTGTTCGGCGGCGGGCTGGCCATCCTGTTCGCGCAGTCGCGCTGGATCGAGGCGAGCCTGTTCCCCTAGCGGTGATCCTGCAGGTGACGCCGATCGTGGCGATCGCGCCGCTGATCCTGATCTATGTGCGCAACACCGAAGCGGCGCTGCTGATCTGCGCCTGGATCGTGGCGTTTTTTCCGATCCTGTCCAACACCACGATGGGGCTGAATTCGACCGACCCCAACTTCCTCGACCTGATGCGGCTGTATCGCGCCAGTCGCTGGCAGGTTCTATGGCATGTGCGCCTGCCGCAGGCGATGCCGTATTTCCTGGCTGGGCTGCGGATCGCCGGGGGGCTGAGCCTGATTGGCGCCGTTGTGGCAGAGTTCACCGCGGGGACGGCTACGGCGGGGACAGGACTTGCGTATCGCATCCTGGAGAGCAGTTACCGGCTTGATATTCCCCGAATGTATGCGGCACTGGTGCTGCTCTCTGCGTCGGGTGTGCTGATCTTTGCCGGGCTGTCGGCTATATCGTGGCTGGCGCTGCGCCGCTGGCATGAGAGTGCCACGCAGCGAGAACTTTAGACCGGGTCCGCTTCCACCACGCTGCCATGCCGCGTCACATTCGGCATGCACAGATCGGCGATCTGCGGCGCCACCTCGTCCGGCGCCTGGACCGTGTTCGGGTCCTCGCCCGGCATCGCATCCGCACGCATGCGGGTACGGACCACGTTGGGGTCGAACAGATTGACGCGCAGATTGCCACCGCGGGTCTCTGCCGCCCAGGTCAGCGCCAGATGCTCCATGCCCGCCTTGGTGGCCCCATAGGCGCCCCAATACGCCAGCGGATGCTGCACGCGCGCGGTCGTGACGAACACCGCCCGCCCGGCCGGCGCAATTCCCAAAAGTGGGCCGCAGCTGCGGATCAGGTGCCAGGACGCGGTCAGGTTCACTGCCACCACCTGCGCCCAATCCTTGGGCAGGATATGCGGCACCGGCGTCAGCTTGCCGAGCGCCGCCGCGTTGGACACCATAATATCAAGTCGCTTGAACCGCTCGAACAGGCTGGGCCCAATCCGGTCCAACGCCTCGCCATCTGCGAGATCGAGCGGCAGCAGCGTGGCCGTGCCGCCAAGTTTCCGGATAAGGTCGTCGGTCTCTTCCAGCCCACCTTGGGTTCGTGCGGTGATGACCACATGCGCGCCCCGGCGGGCCAGTTCGACCGCGGTCGCGGCGCCAATGCCGCGGCTCGCCCCGGTCACGAGTGCAATCTTGCCCGTCAACGTCATGATGCGGCGATCAACTCCGTTCGAGCAACGAGAGTTGATGGCTATCGGTCTCGCCGAGATCCGTCAATGCGATCGGGTATTCGCCAGTGAAGCAGGCATCACAGTATTGTGGTCGTTTCGCATCACGACCTTCATGATTGAGCGCGCGATACAGACCGTCGATGGAGATGAACGCCAGGCTGTCCGCGCCGATCAGCCTGGCCATTTCAGCGACGTCGTGGTTGGACGCCAGCAGCTTGCTGCGCTCTGGCGTGTCGATGCCATAAAAGCAGCTATGGGTGGTGGGCGGCGAGGAGATGCGCATATGCACTTCCGCCGCACCGGCGGCCCGCACCATTTCCACGATTTTCCGGCTGGTGGTGCCGCGCACGATGCTGTCATCGACCAAAATGACGCGCTTACCTTTGAGCATGGACTTGTTGGCGGAATGCTTCAGCTTCACACCGAGATGGCGGATGCTGTCGGTCGGCTCGATGAAGGTGCGGCCGACATAGTGGTTGCGGATGATGCCCAGCTCGAACGGGATGCCCGATTCCTTGGCATAGCCCATCGCCGCCGGCACGCCACTGTCGGGCACCGGCACGATCACGTCGGCATCGATATGGCTTTCGCGCGCCAACTCGGCGCCGATGCGCTTGCGGGCGTCGTAGACCGGCATGCCTTCGACCACCGAATCGGGCCGGGCGAAATAGATGTATTCGAACACGCAGAACCGGCGGTCCTGCTTGCTGAACGGCTTGATGGAATGCACGCCGCGGTCGTCAATCACCACGATCTCGCCGGGGTCCACGTCGCGGACGAACTCGGCGCCCATGATGTCGAGCGCGCAGGTCTCGCTGGCCAGCATCCAGCCGGTGGAGCCATCGGCATGCTTCAGACGGCCCAGGATCAGTGGCCGCACGCCCAGCGGATCGCGCACGCCGAGCAGCGAATGCTCGGACAGCGCGATCAGCGAATAGGCGCCCACCACCTGCTTCAGCGCGTCGATCAGGCGGTCGACCACGGTGGAATAAAGACTGATGGCGATGAGGTGGATGAACACCTCGCTGTCCATGGTGGACTGGAACAGGCAGCCGCGGCGGACCAGCGCGCGGCGCAGCGAACCGGCATTGGTGAGGTTGCCGTTGTGTGCGACCGCAAAGCCGCCGAACTCGAAATCGGCATAGAGCGGCTGTACGTTGCGCAGTACCGTCTCGCCGGTGGTGGCATAGCGATTGTGACCGATGGCACGGCTGCCAGGCAGCTTGGCCATCACGCGGGCATCGGAGAAGTTTTCGCCCACCAAGCCAAGGCCGCGCTGGGAATTGAACCGCTGGCCGTCGAAACACACGATTCCAGTGGCTTCCTGGCCACGATGCTGCAGCGCGTGTAGGCCCAAAGCGGTCAGGGCCGCCGCATCGGCGCAGTTCCAGACGCCGATAACACCGCATTCCTCATGCGGTTTATCGTCTTCGATTTCGCGTTCTTGCATCGGGATGCTCCTTTGCCGTTCAGGGTCGCGCCATGACGGCGCGGCCCTGGGGCGTGGCGTGCAACAGATCTTCGGCGCGGGTTTCGCGTCC